>DATEAV010000291.1:0-5274 GCA_035288185.1 Anaerolineales bacterium
CCCGATCCCCATCCCGAGCCAGGTCGAATCGTCACGCTCGAAGAGGCAGGTCGGGCAGTTGCACATCGGGCAGGCCTGGCGGCAGGCATAGCAGCGCAGGCAGCGGTCGAATTGCTCAAGCCAGTAGGCCAGGCGCTCCTCCGCTCCCCGGCTCGAGAGCCGGTCGAGTGGATCCTCCTCCAGGGTGGCCGGAGGCGCCGCGAAGGGCTCTCCGATCAGAGTGTCACTGACGACGGGAGTGCGTTCCGCGCAGCGGAGGCAGCGCGCCTGCAATTGCCCCTCCCCCGGGAAAGCCTCGTCGGGGATCGGGCTCTGCCCCGCCCCCTCCCGGATGCCGGGGCATACCACTCCGATGACGTGCACCTGCTCGCGGGCGAATTGGTTTTCGGCCAGGAGCACGTTGATCGCCCGGCTATCGCAAGCCTTCACAACAACCCCAACACGCTTGGCCGGCTCGCCCTTGTTCCCCGGCCGCAGACGGGCGGGCAGATAGGCTGCGAGGTTGTGGGTGCAGGCCTGGTTCCAGACCAGGCGGCTCGCCCCCTCAGGGCTCTCGACGAAAACGGGCCGCGCCCGGCCGCGGGGGCCGATCTCATAGCCGATGACGCAGGAGACAGCCCCGGTCTCGAGTAGCTCGCGGGCCTTGGCCTGGATGGAGGCAGTGTGGCTCATCCCCCACCTCCCGGCCTCTCGGGCGCCGCTCCGACGGAAGACCACGACGCGAAGGCCGGCACCACTGGCGACCCGGCCCGCCAGGTGCACGGGCCGAGGCGGCGCACCGTCTCGGTGAACTCCTCAACGATTCGGGCGAACCGCTCGCCCTCCGAGGCCGAGACCCAATCGAGCCGCAGTCGGTCGGGCTCGAGGCCGGCGAAGCTCATGAGCGCACGGACAACGGGCAGGCGCTTTGCCGTCCGGTGATTGCCGTTGTCGTAGTGACATTCACCGATGTGGCATCCGAGGACGAGCACCCCGTCGGCGCCATGATCGAAGGCGCGCAGGATCAATTCCGGGGCCACTCTCCCCGAGCAGGGGACGCGGACGGCGCGCAGGTTGGGTGGGTAGCGCAGGCGGGCAGTCCCAGCGAGGTCGGCGCCGGTGTAGGAGCACCAGTTGCAGAGGAAGCCGAGGATCCTGGGCTCGAAGGCTCTGGGGGGATGATCGGTCATCGGGCCACCTCCCTCGAGGCCAGGCCCTCGGGCAAGCGAAGCACCCCGAGCATCTCGGCGACGATCTGGGTGTCATCGAAGTGGATGAGGGTCACCGCCTTATTCGGGCAGGCGGCGGCGCAGGTGCCGCAGCCCTTGCACAAGTAGCCGTTCACCTCGGCTCGCCGCTCAGCGACGGTGATAGCGCTGTAGGGGCAGGCCGCGGCGCACTGGCCGCAGCCGGCACAGCGGGCGCTGCTCACGACCGCGATGGAAGGCTCGAGGGCGATGGTGCCCTGGTCGATCAAGGAGAGCGCCCCGGCGGCCGCCCCGCCGGCCTGCGCGACGGTGTCGGGGATATCTTTGGGTCCCTGGCAGGTCCCAGCGATGTAGATCCCTTCGGAGGCTGTTTCCACCGGGGCGAGCTTCGGGTGGCGCTCGAGGAAGAAGCCATCCCGGCTGCGGCTGACGCCGAAGAGGGCGGCAACCTTGCCGGTATCGGCCCGCGGCTCGAAGCCCGTCGCCAGCACGACCATATCGACGACAACGTGATCGGGATCCCCGTGGAAGCCCTCTCCCCAGCGGACGACCAGCCGTCCGTCGCCGTCGGCCCGCTCGATCTTCTCCACGCGGCCGTGATAGAAACGCACGCCCATCTGGGCGGTGCGGTTGTAGAACTCCTCGTAGCCTTTCCCAAAACAGCGCATGTCGCGGTAGATCTCGTGCACTTCGGCCCCGACGTAGTCGTGCAGGAGCTGGGAGATCTTGAGCGAGTACATGCAACAAGCGCGGGAGCAGTAGTCGTGGTAGTTCGCGTCGCGGCTGCCCACGCAGTGGAGGACGGCCACGCTCTTCGGAGGGCGCCCGTCCCGCAGGAGCACCTTGCCCCCCGTCGGGCCGCTGGCATTGATCAGGCGCTCAAACTCCATGGCCGAGATCACGTTCTCCAGCTCGCCGTAGCCGAGGGCAGCCACCCGCTGGGGATCGAAATCCTGGAAGCCGGTGGCCAGGACGATCGTCCCCACGGTGAGATCGACGATCTCATCGGCCATCTCGTGGTGGATGGCCCCCCGGTCGCAGGCGGTCAGGCATTCGAGGCATTCGGAACAGACGCCGCAGCGCAGGCAGCGCTCGGCCTCCTCCTGGGCCTCCTCCTCGGTGAGCGCGAGATCCACCTCCAGGAAGTTGCCTCGGCGCTTTTCGAGCGGGATGCTGGAGATCGAGACGCGCTTGCGGCGTGAGGTCTCCTCCCGGGCGAACTTGGCTTCGATCTCCTGCGGGGTGAGATCGACGACGGGCGAGCGCTGCGGCTCCTTGAGCCCCTTCTCGCCCCGGACGTAGCGATCGATGCACCGGGCGGCGTGGTGGCCCTCGCCAATAGCATCGACGACGAAGAACGTCTGGCCGCGGCGCACGTCGCCGGCGCAGAACACGCCCTTCATCGTGGTCATCATTTCGGAATCCGCCTGGATTCCGACGGGGTAGAGAGTATTGATGCTTCCATCCGGCGGCAGGAAGGAGAAATCGGGCCCCTGCCCGATAGCCCAGATGACCAGGTCGGCGGGCAGGATGTGCTCCGTGCCCGGCTTCTCGGTGAGATCGGGGCGGCCGCGCTTAAAGCCCCGGAAATCGACCTCGACGCAGCGCACTCCCCTGACCTTGTTGTTGCGGACAATCACTTCTTTGAAGGTCCGCCCCGGATACAGGCGCACGCCTTCCCGCTCGGCGACGCCGACCTCCCACGTGAAGCCGGGCATCTCCCCGCGGGGCTCGAGGCAGGCCATGCTCACTTCCTTGGCCCCCAGGCGAAGGGTGGTCCGGGCCGAGTCGAGGGCGACGTTGCCGCCGCCGAGAACGACGACCCGCTTGCCGCTCAGGTCGGGGCGCTCGCCGCTGCCCACTCGGCGCAACAGGTCGAGCGAGAGCCAGTTGTCGGGATGGTTGGCGTCGCTGATCGGCAGTTTCTTTGCGGAATGGGCGCCGGTGGCGATCAGGACGGCGTTGTAGCCTTGTTCGAGCAGGCCGGTCACATCGTCGATGCGCGTCTTCAGCCGCAGCTCGACGCCCTCGTCGACGATCTGCCGGATTTCCCAATCCAGAAGGTCGGTGGGCAGGCGGTGAGGCGGGATGCCCACCCGCATCATCCCCCCCGCAACCGTGAGCGAGTCGAAGACGGTGACGTTGTGACCCAGGCGCACCAGGTCGAGCGCGGCGGTGAGCCCGGCCGGCCCGGCCCCGATCACGGCCACTTTCTTCCCGGTCGGCGGGGGATTGTGCGCAAAGGGAGTCCCAACGATCGATTTATCCCTCAGATCGGGTAGCTCGTCGCGGTGGGCATAGGCCCAATCGGAGACGAAGCGCTTGAGCCCCATGATGTTGACGGGCTCGTCGACCTTGCCTCGGCTGCAGGCGTCCTCGCAGCGGTGGTTGCAGACTCGGCCGCAGACGGAAGGGAAGGGGTGCTCCCGGCGGATGGCCCAGTAGGCATCGGCATAGCGCTCTTGGCGGACGAGGGCGATGTATCCCTGCGCACGTTGATCGGTGGGGCAAGCGTCGCGGCACGGAGCCACCCCGCGCTTCTCGATCGTATACGCATTGGGCACCGACTGCGCCGTGTGGCGGTAGGCGGCCTTGCGCGTGCTCAGCCCGAGATCAAACGGATTGGAGATCTCGATGGGGCAGACCTCGGCGCACTTCCCGCAACCGGTGCACTGCTTCTCATCGATGAAGCGGGCCTTGCGGCGCACGCGCACCTGGAAGTTGCCGACATAGCCCGAAACTGCCTCGACCTCGCTGTAGGCCAGGAGGTGGATGTTGGGGTGGCGTCCGACGGACACCATTTTGGGGGTGAGAATTCAAGCCGCACAGTCGAGCGTCGGAAAGGTCTTGTAGAGCTGAGCCATATGGCCGCCGATCGACGGCTCGCGCTCGACGAGGTAGACCTGCTTGCCGGCTTCGGCCAATCGAAGGGAGGCCTCCATCCCGGCGATCCCTCCGCCCACGACCAGGGCCGAGGGCGCCATGGGCACTTCGCGCATCGTCAGGGGCGCGTGATGCCAGACGCGGCGCACGGCCGCCTCGACCATCGCCTTGGCTTTGGCCGTGGCCTGAGAGCGATCCTCGATCACCCACGAACATTGCTCCCGGATGTTGGCCATCTGGAAGAAGAACGGGTTGAGGCCGGCCACCTTGCACGCTCGGCGGAAGGTGGTCTCGTGCATCAACGGCGAGCAGGAGGCCACCACGACTCGGTTGAGACCCAATTCCTGGATGTCTTTCTTGATCAGATCCTGCCCGGGGTCTGAGCACATGTAGCTGTAGTCGCGCGCCAAGGCCACGCCGTCGAGACCGCGCGCAAACTCGGCGACCTCGGCCACGTCGACGGTGGCGGCGATGTTGGTCCCGCAATGACAGACGTAGACGCCGGCGCGCACCTTCTGCAGGTTCATCCCCACGCCTCCTGTCGGACAATCCCCACACCGCTCAACGCGCCCTCCATCTCGGCATAGATCTGTTCGAGCGTGAAGCCTCGCTGCTCGGCCGCCCCGGCCGGGCACGCCGCGGCGCAGGCCCCACATCCTTTGCACAACACCTCGTTGACCCGCGCCACCCGCCGGCCATCGGCCTCGACCATGTCGATCGCGTGGAAGGGGCACAGGCCTTCGCACGTCCGGCAGCCGCCGCAGCGCGCCTCGTTGATGAAGGAGGTGAACGGCTCGAGGTCGACGAAGCCGTGGTCCATGAGCGAAAGCGCCGCCGCAGCCGCGGCGCCGCCCTGGGCCACGGTGTCGGGTATGTCTTTCGGGCCCTGACAGGTGCCCGCCAGGTAGACGCCGTCGGTGGCCGTCTCGACGGGGGCCAGCTTGGGGTGCTTCTCCAGGAAGAACCCATCCGGGCTGCGGCTCACGCCGAAGACCCGGGCCACGCTGCCCTGATCGATCTGAGGCTCCATCCCGGTGCTGAGGACGACCATGTCCACCTGCGCCTCCACCGGCAGGCCGGAGAAGGGATCGCACGCTCTCACGCTGAGGTGGCCGTCCTGGCGCTCCACGGCGATCTCGCCCTCGTAGCGGATGAGCTGCACCCCCTCGCGCTGCACGCGCTCCGAGAAAGCCTCGTAGTCCTT
>DATEAV010000292.1:0-5047 GCA_035288185.1 Anaerolineales bacterium
CGAGCCAGAGGCCGGGACGCGCCCCTACTTCGGCGTTGCCCCTGCCAATCGCGGATTGCGCGGGGCGCTCCTGGGCGTCTGGCAGCGTTTCGACAGCATCCACTACCAGCGCATCGCAGAAAACGGCTATTCCTCCGAGGATCTCAGCGCGTTCCCGCCGCTCTACCCACTTCTTTCTCGCGCCGGGGGGCTGCTCTTCGGTGGTGACGCGCTCGCCGGCGGCCTACTGATTTCCAACGTCGCATGCCTGCTGGCGCTCATCGTCTTCCACCGGGGCCTCGAGCAAGAGGGCGCGCCGGGCGCTGTCGCAAACCGTTCCCTTGCCTATCTCCTTCTCTTCCCGACCGGCTTCTTTCTCCTGGCGCCCTACACCGAGTCGCTCTTCCTCCTGCTCGTCGTCATCTGCCTGCGCGAGGCTCGCCGCGAGCGCTGGCCAGCCGCCGCCGCGGCCGGCTTCCTGGCGGCGTTGACGCGGCTCAACGGCGCGATGCTCAGCCTCGCACTCCTTGTTCAGGCCCTGAGCCAATCGCGATCGAGCCTGAGGGGCCTGGTTGCCCGCCTGCTGGCGGCCGCCGCGCCGGCAAGCGGGCTGGCCGCGTTTCTCCTCTGGCGCGACCTGGCCGGATTCCCCTCCCTGGCCGAAGTCCAGCTCCAGTATTGGCAACGCCTCCCCGCGCTTCCCTGGGAGGCCGTCCTTCAGACGCTTCAACGCTTCGCCCGCGGTGAGTCGCAGATGATCGAGGCTCTCGATCTTGCCGTGGTCCTTGGCATGGTCGCCCTTGGCGTCGTCGTGGCCCGCCGTCTTCCGAAGCCATACGCCGCATACTTCTGGGCGATGCTTCTCTTCGCCCTCTTCCAGGTGCGGATGGGCCAGCCCCTCTCCGGCGTCGGCCGCTACAGCCTTGCCCTCTTTCCCGCGTTCACCATCCTCGCATGGTGGGGGCAGAGGCCGTGGGCCAATCGCGCGATCCTCTACCCTTTCATCGGCCTGTGGCTCTACCTCGCCGGGCAGTACGTTCTCTGGGGTTGGGTTGGATGACCTGCGATCCGGGCGGGCCCGCGCGACGGCGAGGGTTTCCGCGTCGCGCGAGAACCCGGCGCGTTGACACGGGCCCCGCAGTGAGGATCAGGAGGGGGTCTCTGGGGTTTCGGGTGGCTCGGGGGGCTCGGGGGTGCGGCGTGGAGCAGCGCGCTGAAGTTGCTCCAGGGATATGGAGTTTGCATGCCGGCAGCGAGGGCAGCGCGCGTCGTAGTGGTTGCCGTGACTTTCCTCGAGGGCCCGAAGCGCGAACTCCAGCTCCTCCTGCTTGATCGCGAAACTCCAACCGCATCGATAGCAGCGCAGCTGCATGATGACCTCCGCAGGCCGGCCTAGCCGCTCCGCCCGGGCGCCGGGCGGCCGGCGATATAGATGCCGGCCAAGATCAGGATCATCGACCCCACCTTGAAGGCCGACGGTTGCTCGTCGAGCAGGAAGTACGCCAGGATCGACGAGCCCACAGGCTCCCCCAGAAGCGTGATTGCCACAACCGAGGCGGGCAGATACCGCAGCGCCCAGTTGAAGCTCGAATGGCCGAGAAGCTGCGGGCCAAGCGCCAGGAATACGAACAGCCCGTAGGCCTGGAGAGGGTAACCGAAAGCCGGCTGCCCGGCAAGGATCATCCATGCCAGAAGGAGGGCCGCAGCCGCCGAATAGGAAAGGCTGATATAGGTCAGAAGCGTGAGTTGGCGACGGAGGCGGCGGCCGATGAGCAAGTAGCCCGCGCCGGCGATGGCCCCGGCGATCGCCAGCAAATCTCCCGTGAGCGGCGAGCCTGTCGCGTTGCCCGGTGCGGAAGGGGAGTCGCTGAGCGCGATCGCAATTCCGCCGGCCAGGGCCAGGGCAAGCCCGAGGATCACCGGGCGGGTGATCGGCTCGCGGAGGGTCACCGGCGCCAGAAGGGCGACGAAGAGCGGCATGGTGCTCACCAACACCACCGCGCTGGCCACACTTGTGGTTTCGAGGGAGGTGATCCAGGTGGCGAAGTGTAGCGCCAGAAAGGCGCCCGAGCCCATAGCCAGGCCGAAGTCGCGCCGGGAGAGCGAGCGAAGGGAATCTCGCTCGCGGGTGAGCAGGATGGGGATGACTACCAGAGAGGCCACGGTAAGCCGCCAGGCGGCGATCACGATCGATGATGCGTAGCCCTGCGCGTAGCGGATGGCGATCGAAGCCGTGGAGACGACGATGATGCCGAGGCCGATCCCCAGAAAGGGGCTCATGGAGGGCCTGGTGACCAGGCGCATAGTCCCTCAAGTGCTTTCAGGCACGAATGCTTGACAAAATGGTGCGCGGCGGTCTACAATCTCGCTCGCCCCTCACCGGGCGCGCGATGGTAATGGAATTGCCGGACCGGGTCAACCCGGCTTTGCTGAAGGAGGATTGGTACCGATGCCCCACGAACTGCCGAAGCTGTCCTATCCCTATGACGCGCTCGAGCCGCACATCGACGCCCGCACGATGGAGATCCACTACTCCAAACACCATGCGACCTATGTCGGCAATCTCAACACCGCGCTTGAGGCCCACGCTGCCCTGAAGAACAAACCGGTCGAGCAGCTCCTTGCCGATCTGAGCGCGGTGCCCGAGGCGATCCGCACCGCCGTCCGCAACAACGGTGGCGGGCACGCCAACCACACACTCTTCTGGACCATCATGGGCCCCGGCGGAGGCGGCGAGCCGACCGGCTCGCTCAAGAAGGAGATCGAGAAGTCGTTCGGAAGCTTCGCGGGCTTCAAAGAGGAGCTCACCAAGACGGCCATCACGCGCTTCGGCAGCGGATGGGCCTGGCTTGTCCTGGACGGCGCGGGCCAGCTCAAGGTGCTCTCGACCGCCAACCAGGATTCGCCGGTTTCGGACGGAATGAAGCCTCTCTTGATGGTCGACGTCTGGGAGCACGCCTACTATCTCAAGTATCAAAACCGCCGGGCCGACTACCTGGCCGCCTGGTGGAACACGGTGAACTGGGCCGAAGTCAACCGCCGCGACGAAGCGGCCCGCGGCTAGAACTCCGCGTTCACTCTGGCCTCGGTCCGGAGGAGACAAAGGAGAACCACGGATGACGCACATCATCACGAGCCTATGCTTGCGCGATGCGGGGTGCGTCGACGTATGCCCGGTGGAGTGTATCGTCCCCGGAAAACCGATCGACCAGTGGCCCTGGTTCTATATCGACCCCGACACGTGCATCGATTGCGGCGCCTGCATCCCGGAATGCCCCTATGAGGCGATCTTCACCGAGGACGAGGTGCCGTCGGCTCACACGGCCAAAGAGGGCGCCCGGATCAGCATGCCGGCGGGAACGCCCGGCCACGACACCCCCTTCGATGGCAAGGACCATCAAGGACAGCCGGTCCATGTGGACCACACCCGGGTTCTCAAGGCCGGAGAGGTTGTAGACCTGACGCCCGACATCAAGCCGAACTACGACTACTTCAAGACCGGGCCGGGGTACAAGGCTCTCGAGGGGTAGCCCGCCAGGTGATCACACGCCGAGGGAGCCCATGGGCTCCCTCGTTTTGTTGCACCTGGAGCGAGGAGGCGGGGCAATGGAATCGGACCAGCCCGAAACGCGAGTGGAGCGGGACTCGCTCGGGGAAGTGCGCGTCCCCAGGGGCGCCCTGTATGGGGCCCAGACCCAGCGGGCGGTGGACAACTTTCCAATTTCTGGGTTGAGGCCCTGGCGAGCTTTCGTTTGGGCCATGGCGCTGATCAAGAGGGCGGCTGCGGAAGTGAATCGGGATCTCGGCCTCTTGCCGCCCCGGCTGGCGGAGGCCATCGCCCGCGCCGCCGACGAGGTGATTGCCGGAACATGGGACGACCACTTCGTGGTCGATCCGTTCCAGGCGGGGGCGGGGACCAGCCACAATATGAACGCCAACGAGGTGATCGCCAGCCGGGCCTCCCAGCTCCTGGGCGGCGCGGCGGGTGAGCCTCTCGTCCATCCCAACGATCACGTGAACATGGCCCAATCGACGAATGACACCATTCCCACGGCGATCCGCCTCGGATGTCTGTGGCGTATCGAGGAGCTGCTGGGCGCGGTGGATGGGCTGGCCGCGGCTCTGCGCGCCAAGGCGACCGAGTTCGACGACGTCGTCAAATCCGGGCGCACCCACCTGCAGGATGCCGTGCCCGTACGCCTCGGCCAGGAGTTCGGTGCCTACTGCCGCGCGGTCGAACGCGACCGGGAACGTATCGCCAGGGCGGCCGATGGACTGCGCAGGCTGGGGATCGGCGGAACCGCGGCGGGGACAGGTCTCAACGCGCATCCCGAGTATGGCCGCCGCATGGTGACGAGGCTTGGGGAGCTCAGCGGGCTGGAGCTGCATCTATCCGACGATCTGTTTGAGAGCATGCAGTCTATGGCCGACATGGCGGATTTCTCGGCCTCCCTGCGCACCCTCGCCCTCACCCTGATCCGGGTCGCCAACGACATCCGGCTGCTGGCCTCCGGGCCCTCCACCGGGCTCGACGAAATTCGGCTTCCGCCGGTCCAGCCGGGCTCGAGCATTATGCCGGGGAAGGTGAACCCCGTGATGGCGGAAATGCTCGATATGGCGATGTTTCACGTTGTGGGCTGCGACACCACCGTGGCTCTAGCCGCCCAGGCCGGCCAGCTCGAGCTGAATGTCATGATGCCGGTGATTGCCCACAGCCTGTTCGAGAGCATGCAGGTGATGATCGGGGCGGTTCGCGCCTTCACCGAACGCTGCGTGCGAGGGATCGCCCCCAATCGGCGAAAGGCCGAAGGGTGGCTGGCCAGGAATGCCATCCTCGTCACGGCGCTGAATCCGCTGATCGGGTATGCTGCCGGCGCGAGGCTGGTGAAGGAGGCGCTGGAGCGCGAGGTGGCCATCCGCGAGCTGGCGCTGGAGAAAGCTGGGCAGGGGGCGCTGATGCACCGCGACGGATCACGGGCGGTGACGGCCGCCGAGGTGGAGGCCGCGCTTGGCGATCTGCGCCGGCTGACGGAGGGCGGAATCTTCGAGGGAGGCGGCGGGGGAGGCT
>DATEAV010000293.1:0-4093 GCA_035288185.1 Anaerolineales bacterium
GCCGGCCGAATCCGCAACCCGCACGTTCGCGCGTCAAGAAGGTGATCGGTGATCGGTTACGAGCGGATCGGTCACCGGGGCACTTGGGCACCTGGTGCCTGAGTGCCTACCGATTACGGATCACCGATCACCACTTGGCCCGCGGGCATTGCGCGATCGGCCGGTTCTTGTTAGACTTCTGGCAATGACCACGAGACCGACCGCTGTGCGCGATATCCGCGACGCTAATCCGAGTGGAGCCCACCTTGCCGGAGGGCTTGGCTAGGACGCGCGCGGACGGACGAGATGGAGATCAGCGCCCCAGCCCCCGGCTGGGGCGCTCCGCGTCTGTAAGGACCCCAGGAGGCGAGACATGACATCCAACAGGAACACTCCCCTGACCGTCGTGCCGGAAAGCAATCTCGTACCGGTGAGCGACCACCTGGCCCGGATGGCCGACATCCCGCCCTCTAGGATGTTCCTGATCAACAAGGGGCTCGCGGTCTTCCGCCAGAGGCACCCCGATGCGCCCACCTTCGACGCCTCCCAAGGAGATGGCGGGGCGAGCCTCCCGGGAGTGCCTGCGCCGATCCTCGATCGGGCTGCGGCGCTCCAGGCGGAGCACGGCTCGGCCTACGACATGCCCTACGGAACTGACGCCTTCCGCCGTTCGGTTGTCGAAGCCTACTGGCGGCTCGACGGCACCTCCGGCCTCGGCCCGGCGAACGTCGTGGCCACCGTCGGCGGGCGCGACGCTTTGGTCAAGGCCTACGCGGCCATGCTCACCCTCGGGCATGGTCGTATCGGGGATCTGGTCGTCGTCAGCCGCGTCCCCTGGATATCCTACAACTGGGGCCCATACGGGATCGGCGCCAATGTTCTCTTGGCGCCCGGCGAACCCGAAGAAGGGTGGGCGTACAGCGAAGAGTCCCTCCAAGCCTGCGCCGAATACGCCGCCCGCCTGGGGCGCAAGATCGCCGGGGTTGTGATCACCAGCCCCGACAATCCAACCGGGAACACCCTCTCGGCCGAGCAGCAGGTGGCCCTGGGCAAGGCAGCCTTGCGCAGGGGGGCGGCCTTCGTCCTCTTCGACTGGATGTACCACTTCGTGACCGACGGTGCGCCGATGGACCTCAACCGGTTCATCCAGGAGTTTGAGCCGGAGGAGCGGCTTCGGCTGATGTTCCTGGATGGGATCACCAAGTCGCTCGGCGCCTCGAACATCCGCAATAGCCATCTCGTCGCCTCCGAGGCCGTGGTGAAGTACATCACGGCCCGCGCCTCGCATACGGTGATCCCCTCCTTCTATTCGATGGCCGTGGCAATGGCGGCCTACGAAATGGGCTTCGCGAAGGCTGCGGCCACCATCGTTGGGCCGACGAATCAAAGCCGCAGAGAGCTTGCCGCCTTCCTCTCTCAGCAAGGAATGCGCCACATCATCGGCCAGGGATACTACGCCTTCATCCACGTCGGCGAGTGGATCCGCCGCAAGAGCTGGGAGGACGGTGAACCGCTGGGCCGTTACCTGGCCGAGGAACACGGGCTGGCCGTCGTTCCCGGCGCCTACTTCTCGAAGTTCGGCGGAGAGTGGATCCGCTTCTCGTATGCCACACCGCCCGAACGCACGCTCGGCGCCGCCCGGAGGCTCGTGGAGGGGCTGCATGCACTCATCGCCTAGCGATCTCTGGCGCTTCGCCGAAAAGGTGAGGCTCGCCCGGGAGGCGGATCTCGCCGAGCGGCCCCGCCGAGGCACATCGGGCCTCGAGCTCGAGTGGGATCTTCTCGACTCCGCATTCCGCCCCGTGCAGACGGTTGGTGTTGGCCCTGATCAGCGCCCCTTCGTCGACGTGTTCCGAGCCGACTACCTCGCGCCCTGGCTGAGGGAGCGGAGCCAGCTCGAGGTCTTCCAGTGGATGATCGAGTTGACCACTCAACCCTACTATCTTCCTTGGGGGACGGTCTACGAGTCTCGGATCCTGGAGGCCGCTCTCATCAACGCCCTGGCGCGCGCCGGCCGGGCCTATGGACAGCCGCTTTATGCCTCGACCGGCAATCTCCTGCACGTCGTCGACGTGGGAACGCACTCGATCCCGCAGGGCTGGAACCTGGCCAAGCGGCGCTATCTGGAGCGCTGCGTCGAGCTCTTTGGCCCGACCCTGGCGACGACGGGGTTGCACTCCAATCTCTCCCTGCCCGAGTCGCTCCTGGCCTGGGATTTCGTTCACCTCCCTCCTGAAAAGCGGGGGAATGGTCACCTCGACACCTACAAGAGCCGGGTTTACATCGAGGGAACGCGGCGGATGCGGGCCTTCGCCAGCCTCTTCGTCGCCACGTCGGCCAGCACCCCGATGCGCCCCGAAGTGGGGGAGGGCGGTTCGCGGATCGTCCTCACCGAGTTCGACTCGAACCGCAACCTCACCTTCCCCTGCCCCGAGGCCATCGATCCGCCCGAGCTCTACCGCTCGCACGAGGACTACCTCCGGATCTCATACGACCTGGTCCGGCGCGGTGTGCGCTTCGGTAACAACAACTGGACCCCGGTTCGGGCGCGGTCGTTCGCTGAGCCCGTCGAACGGCTGATCGAGGTGAGCAGCGAGCAGCTGCACGCTCTCTACCGCCAGGGGCTCTATGCGGACGATCGTATGTCGAGCGTGGAGGAGATGGCGCAGCAAGTGGTGACGCAGAATCTCCTGGCGCGCATCGATCTCCCGATGGCGAGGGTCGAGGTGCGCACCGATGAGGCCGGCCATCCGCTCGAGCTCGACATCGCAAACCTGGCTCTCAAGGAGCTGCTCCTGATGCGGATCTACGCCGACCCGGCTTACGCAGCGGCGTTTCGCTACGCCGGAGAGGATGTCGCTCGGGCGCGAAGAAACGAGCGGCGGGCGGCCGAGTCCGGGCTCAGGGCCGAAGTGGACGACCCGTTCAGCGCAAGGCCGATGCCCATGCGGGTCTTCCTTTCACGAACGCTCAAGGAATTGGCTCCCTTGGCGGAAGCTCTCGAATGGAGAGAAACGCTCCAGCCTCTGGAGGAGATGGCGGAGGGGGCGCCCAACACTGCCGACCGCCTGCGCGCCCGCATCCGGGCGGCCATCGGTGCATCGACCGTCGTCCCCGCGGATCTGCTCGTTGAGCTTGCCGGGGAGAGGGAGGCACAGGTCTCCCGGGACGTGGAGCAGGCCCGCGCGTCTCTGGGCAGCCTCGGGCAGGACGCAGCCAAGCTGCAGGTCTTGCTCACGGCCGCCCGTGACGAGGCGCGCCGCGATCCGAGCGTGCCGATCCGATTCCGTCATCGCTCAAGCGCGGCCTCGGTTTCCACGCCCACGGACAAGACCGCGGAGATCCTCGAGTTGGCGCGAGCCCTGATCCGAATCCCTTCAGTGAGCGGAGCCTCCTCCGAACGACGCCGCCTCGACGACATCCGCCGGGCGACCACGCTCGTCCACGACACTCTCACCGAAGGCGGCCTCGAGGCCCGGCTCTTCGAAGACGGCGACTACCCCGCGATCCTGGCCACGCTTCCCGGTGCCCGGCCTCGAGTTTTGCTCAGCGCCCACCTCGACGTGGTGGAGCCCGACCCGGACGAGGCACAATTCGAGCCGCGCCTCGAAGGCGACTACCTCCACGGGCGCGGGGCCGCCGACATGAAGACTGTCCTCGCCACCTATCTCGTCTGGCTGAGGGACCAACGGCCCCGCGGCGGGCCCCTCCCCGAAATCGGTCTCCTGGTGGTGAGCAACGAGGAGATCGGTGAAGGCGTAGCGAGCGGGACCCCGCACGTCCTGCGCGCCCTGCGCGCAGAGTCCCAATACGATCCCGCGCTCCTGATTGCCGGAGAGCGGACAGGGGAACAAGGAAACGAGCTCTGGAGTGAGATCTGCATCGAGAACCGTGGCCTCATCCGTCTCGAGCTCTCTCTGCAAGGAGCCCGCGGTCACACCGGCACCCGCCTCGCAGGCGAGGACCTGAGCGTGCGCCTCCTGCGGGCTCGCGACGGCCTGAATGATATCTTTGAGAAGGCGCTGCATCTCCACGGCACCGCCGAATGGCGCACACAAGTTCGCTTCCCCTTCATCCTTGTCGGCGAAACCGGCGTCTACAACGTGGCGCCGGG
>DATEAV010000294.1:0-13377 GCA_035288185.1 Anaerolineales bacterium
GGGACTAAAGCCTCTACCGAGGGTTCGAATCCCTCCCTCCCCGCCAGCACACGGATGAGCTGTGCCCTCGTAGCTCAGTTTGGATAGAGCATTTGCTTGCGGAGCAAAGGGTCGCGCGTTCGAGTCGCGCCGAGGGCGCCAGACCGCCCACCCCGGATCGGGGTGGGCGGTTCGATTCTCGGGCCCGCGTCAGACCGGCTTGCGAGCCGTGATCAGAGCCGAGAAGGGGAGGCCTTCGGCGATTTGTTCCTCATCGCGCCCGTCGGCCGGCCGTGCCCGGACGTCTTCGAACCCGGCCTCGGTGAGGCCGCGAATGTAGGCTTCGACCGTCAGAGCTCCCGCCACGCACGCGGCCCACGAATCCACCAACTTCCGAAGTTCGGAGAGAATTGGGCCGCGGGTGACGATGTCGGCGACGGCCAGCCGGCCTCCCGGCTTCAGCACCCGGGCGATCTCACGGAGCACCGGGGCCTTGTCGGGGGCGAGGTTGATCACGCAGTTCGAAATCACCACATCGACGCCGGCATCCGCCACAGGCAGGGCCTCAATCAGCCCCTTGCGAAACTCGACGTTCGCCGCCCCGGCCCGGGCCCGATTGGCCTCGGCCCGCTCGAGCATGGCGTCGGTCATATCGACGCCGATGACGCGCCCCTGCGGGCCCACCTCCCGCGCCGCTAGAAAGCAATCCAGCCCCCCGCCGGATCCGAGGTCGAGCACCGTCTCTCCCGCTTGCAGCCCCGCGGCCGAGACAGGGTCGGCGCACCCCAGGCTCATCCCGGCCGCATCGGCCGGTACGCCCTCCAGAAGCTCCACCGGGTAGCTGTTGCAGCACGTGCTGCCGGATGACTCCGAATCGCAGCACGGCCCGCTCTCCTCCCGGGCCCGTTCCGAGTAGTAGCGCTCCACATCCTGGCGAACTGCATCTGGGTTGGCTGTCACGCCTGGCCTCCGCGAACGTAGGGTTGGGGATCGTCACCATGATTCATCGATATCGGTCTATATATCAAGGCACAAAAACGCCTCAGCGGCCGGTCTCGCCGACCTCCGGGGCATAGCGCCGGGCCAGTCGTCCGCAGCAGAGGGCAACCCGGCCCTGGTTGAGGCTGTAGAAGGTCTGCCGCCCGTCGGGGCGAACCAGCACAAGATCGGCTTCGCGTAGGACCGCCAGGTGGTGAGAGATCGTTGGCTGGGAGAGACGCAGTTCCTCGGCCAGCTCGCCGACCGAGCGCCAGCGGCAGCAGATGAGACGCATGATTTCCTGCCGGGTCTCATCCGCCAGGGCGCGTGAGAAAGAGAGCAGATCGGAAGAGGGCTGACGACTCATAGACGCCTGTCTATGGTTTATTCTAGCCTGACTCTGCTGCTTGTCAAGGACTTTCCCCCGTCCTTTCATCGACGGCCTCTCAACGAAATGCCTCGCCCGCTTGATGTCATCCTGCCCCGTCCGCGGTCTCCTCGACCTTGATGGGGAAGGCTCGGGAAGTGGTCGCGCGGAAGCGCAACTCCCCTCTTAACGTCATCCTGAGGGCCGTAGCGGTGCCTAGAGGATCACTCCCAGAACAGAGAGGCCCGAAGGATCTCTCATGTAGCACTTGTGGGACCCTCACTTGCACCGCACCCTCGGCGCACCGCACCCTCGGCGCACCGCACACCTGCCCCGAACCGCACACCTGCACCTGCAGCGCACTGCACACCGCACCTGCGACGCACCGCAGGTGCGGTGCAGGTGGGTGCGGTGCAGGTGGGTGCGGGGGACGGCCTGCGAGGCACAGCTGGTGCGCCGCAGGCCGTCTCGCCCCGGCGGGCCGGGGCTTCGCGGCCCGAACGGGGTGCAAGTGTCGGCCTCCATGAGTTCGCATCGTGCCAGACGTTCGGAGTACGGCCTCAGGATGACGTTAGGGTCAGATGGGAATCCTCGAGCGAAACGGGCGATTCGCCTCGGCCCGGCGGCGAGGGTCGGGGAGCGGGCCGGCGACGGAAAGTCCCCCGACTACGCCCGCTCGACGCAGCGATGCCGGAGGCTGGCGGTGTGAAAAGAAGAGGGCGAATTCCGGAGATCGGGGTGCGCCCGGCCTACGGCAGGAAGTCCCAGGGATTCACTTTGCCGTAGGTCTCGTGCATGATTTCGAAATGGAGATGCGCACCGCTGCTGTTTCCGGTGCTCCCCATCAGTCCGATGACATTGCCCTGATAGACGGCTTGGCCGCAGACAAAGTTGATCTGGCTGAGGTGGGCGTAAAGGGTCTGCCAGCCGTTCCCGTGGTCGATGACGATCACCAGTCCATAGCCGCCGTTGTGCCAGCCGGAGTAGACGATGACGCCGTCATCAGAGGCATAGATGGCGTGCCCCTCGTCGCCGGCGATGTCGATCGCCGGATGGTTGGCGGCAGGGCTGTAGTCGTATCCTGTAAGGTAGTGCAGGTTGGTTGGCCAGCCGAAGACCCCGTCGCCGATCGGCCCGTCGTAGGCGGCGGCGCAGGCCCCCGGGCCCAGCAGCCGCGCCACGGCGGGGTCCGTCCGGGAGATACGCGGCGCGCTCCAATTGGTGAACTCGCGGTGACCGCCGGGGACCATCACCAGGGACCCCGCCTCGATCGGGGGATTGGAGAGGTCACTACCCGGGGGGATGTCGTTCCCCGGCCAGTCGGCGATGTCTTGAGGCTCCACGCCGAAGAAGCCGGCCACGCCGGCCAGCGTATCGCCCTGGTGCCAGGTGTAGAGCGTGCCATCGACAGGCGGGACGTTCAGCTCCTGCCCGGGCTGCAGGTTGTGAGGATCATCTGTGAGGACATCGTAATTGCCCCACAGGATCGACTGCGGGTTGAGGTTGAAGTTCTCCGCGATCCCGAATACCGTGTCGCCGCTTTGCACGACGTAACGGATCACCTCGAGGCGAGGCCGGGTGGGAAAGACGGTGTGCGCCATGGCCTGGCGCGAGATCCCCGCCTCGAGCAGAGGCCCACCGGAATAGGGAGGCAGATCCGAGATGCTCGCCGCCGCCTGTGCTCCGGGCGTCGCCCCTGCGGCGGCGCCCGCCGCGGGCGAAGAAGGGCCTCCATCCTCGGGCAACCGATCGAGGCCAAGCCGGGCCGCCCAGACGCCAAGGGCGACGATGGCCAGGACGGCCAGATGCCCGCCTAGCCGCAGGAGCGGCTCGCGCAAGCCGTAGCGCGCCAGATCCAAGGAGGCACGGCGCGGCCGCCGGGGCGTGGGCTCCGGCGCAGCATTGGGATCGGCTTCGGGGTCGGGTTCGGGGAAGTCGGAGGGCATTCAGCCTCTGGGCGCGGCGATCATAACGGCCTCGGCGCGCCGAGTCAAGCGAGCAGATGATCGTGGCTACGGAAGGACGTACCAGGGGTTGACAAAGCCGCTTTCGAAGCGGGTCTCGAAGTGCAGATGGGGGCCGGTGGAGTTGCCGGTGCTGCCGGCACCGCCGATCCCCTGCCCCTGCGAGACGCTCTGGCCGCAGCCGACGCTCACCGAGTTGAGATGCGCGTAGAGCGTCTGCCAGCCGTTGCCGTGGTCGATCATGACCATGTTGCCATAGCCGACCGTCGACCAACCGGCGAAGACGATCACCCCGCTATCGGCCGCCCATACGGAAGCACCGACCCCGGCGGCAAGGTCGATAGCCAGGTGTCCGGACCAGTAGTCGTTGCCCGAGATGTAGTGATTGCCCGTTGGCCAAATGAAGCCGCCCGTGCCGACCGCCCCGCCCGAGTAGTCGCCGCTGCACGCGCCTGGACCAAGGCCCGCGCCCACGCCCGCCTGGCCGCGGGCGATGGTGGGCACGGTCCAGGTGCGCAGTTCCCGCCGGCCGCCCGGAATCACCAGCCACCTCCCTTCCTCGATGACGGGATTGGAGGGGTCGAGCTGATTTCCGGGCCAATCCAGGATATCTTGTGCGGCCACCCCGAAGAACCCGGCCACGCCTTCCAGGCTGTCACCCGCCTGCCATTGGTAGTAGGTCCCGTCGACCGGCAGGATGTTGAGCTCCTGCCCCGGCCGAAGCAGGTGCGGGTCGTCGTTGAGCACCTCATAGTTGCCCCACAGAAGGGTCTCCGGATCGACGCCAAACTCGTCCGAAATGGCGAAGATCGAGTCGCCGGGCTGCACCGTGTAGCGAACGACGTCGATGCGCGCCCGGTGGGGCATGGTCGTGTGCGGATTTGCCAGGCGGGATAGCGCCTGGGGGCCGTTCGCCGAATAGGAGGGGAGAACAACCTGGGCCGGCGCTGCCGGGCCCCCCGGCGTGGCTATCGGCTCGGCGAGCTCGATGGCAAGTGGCCCAGACGCTCCTTGCTCTCGCGCCTCGGCGAGATTGAGCCAGGTGGCCCAGGAAGCCATCACGAAGCCGGCAATGCCGAAAAGGGCCGGCAGGGCGCGCTGAAGCCAGGCCGTCGCCTGAGCCGGGAGCCGGGGCACGGGGTTAGTTGTCCTCCGAGAGGGTCTCGAGGAATTCCTGGTTGTTGTCGGTGCGGGCCAGGCGCTGGATGATGGCTTCGGTGGCGTTGGTGATGTCCATCCCGGCGCCGTTGGGCGGCGGGGTGACCATGTGGGAGTACATCCGGCGCACCAGCCAGACCAGGGGTGTGATGTCCGGGCCGAGGAGTAGCTCCTCCCTTCGCGTCGAGGAGCGCTCGATGTCGAAGGCGGGGAAGATGCGCCGTTCCTGGAGGCGGCGGGCGAGGTGGAGCTCCATGTTGCCGGTGCCCTTGAACTCCTCGTAGACGACGTCGTCCATCCGCGAGCCGGTATCGACGATGCAGGTGGCGATGATCGTGAGCGAGCCCCCTTCCTCGATGTTGCGGGCCGCGCCGAAGAAGCGTTTCGGCGGGTAGAGGGCCACGGGGTCAAGGCCGCCTGAAAGCGTGCGGCCCGAGGGCGTCACCATCAAGTTGTAGGCCCGGGCGAGGCGAGTGATCGAATCCATCAGGATGACGACGTCGCGCCCGCATTCGACGAGCCGCTTGGCCCGCTCGAGCGCCATCTCGGCCGCCCGGACGTGCGAGGCCACCGGCTCATCGAATGTCGAAGCGATCACCTCGGCATCCACCGACCGGTCCATGTCGGTGACCTCTTCCGGGCGCTCGCCGATGAGGGCCACCATGAGATGGACCTGGACGTAGTTCTTGGAGATGGCGTTGGCCACCTCCTTGAGCACCGTCGTCTTGCCGGCCTTCGGCGGGGAGACGATCAGGCCGCGCTGGCCCTTGCCGATCGGGGCGATCAGGTTCAGGAGACGGGTGGAAAGCGTGTGGCGGTCGGTCTCGAGGTCAAACCGCTCCAGCGGGAAGATCGGCGTCAGGTCTTCGAACTTCGGGCGGTCTTTGGCTTCCTCCGGGTCGAGCCCGTTGATCGACTCCACCCTGAGCAGGCCGTAATACTTTTCGGACTCCTTCGGGGGCCGGATCTGGCCAATGACCATGTCACCGGTCCGCAGGCTGAAGCGACGGATCTGCGATTGAGAGACGTAGATGTCATTGGGTCCGGGGAGGTAGTGATCGGCGCGCAGGAAGCCCATCCCCTCCCCCATGATCTCCAGAATCCCACCCCGCAGCTCCAGGCCGCGCCGCTCGGCGTCGGTCTGCATGATCCGCAGGATCAGATCCTCCTTCTTCATGCGGGTTGCGCCCTGGATTTCCAGGTCTTTGGACATGACGCGCAGGTCGGTGAGGGTCATGGCTTCGAGTTGAGCGATATTCATGGGACTGCTCCCCAAGGGGTGAGGCTGCTTTGTGTCGCGGTCCGCAGACGCGCGACGGCAGGAACACAACGAAGACGGCTGCTCTCAGGCTAGCGAGGGCAATGCGCTATCCGACACTGGGATAAGGAAAGGGGATAGTCGGCCAACAGCTACCAGCTTTGGCGGGCGGATTATAGCACGCTGCGCAAGAGGGTGCAAGCGCTGTTCAGCCAGGCTAGCCGGCCAACCAGGAGGCCAGATAGAAGCCAAGGACTCCCGCCCACAGCCACGAGTCGAGCCGATCCAGGGCTCCGCCGTGCCCGGGAAGAAGCGTTCCGGAGTCCTTCACCCCAATCTCGCGCTTGATCATGCTCTCCCCCAGATCCCCGAGGGGGGCCAGCGCCCCAATGATCACACCGAGCAGAAGGCCGCTGGCCGGGCTCACCCCCGACGCGGGCCCGGCACCCATCTGCCAGAGTGGAGCGAAGAGCAGGCCCGTGAGGGCCCCGCCGACCAGGCCGGCCAGGTAGCCCTCCCAGGTCTTCTTGGGGCTGAGGCGCGGCGAGAGGCGCCGCTTCCCCACGGCCCTGCCCACGAAATAAGCGGCCGTGTCGGCCAGCCAGACGCTGGGGAGCGCCAGCAGGAGCCACCATTCGCCATCGGGCATGCGGCGGAGCGAAATCAGGAATGCACCGATCCAGCCGAGGTAGAGGATGCCCGCCAGCGTGATGGCAAAATCGGTGCCCGAGCGGGGCGCGCCCCGCTCGAAATCCACCAGGTGCCATGTCATCGCCACGAGGAAGAGGGCGGTGAGGAGGGCGGGCGCCTGGTCGAAGCCGGAAAAGAAGCGGCTGATGGTGAGCAGCACGGTTCCGCCGACGATGAGCCCGGTCGCAGGGCGGAAGCCGTGCCGGCGGAAGAGCAGGGCAAACTCGGCCGCCGCCAGGGCGAGCACCAGGCCGATGGCAGCCAGATAGAGCCAGGATCCGTCGGCGATCACCCACAAGGCGAGCGGCAAGAGGAGCAGTGTGACTGCGAGGCGCTCTCTAAGCATGGGCAGATCAGGCGGTAGCCAGCGCTTGTGGCCACTTCTCCGAGCGGATGCTTAGGGTCAACCCAATCCCATTCCCCGTTCGGCGCCGCACTTCGCTTGCGGTAAGTCCCTCGCCGTGCGCCACTAGAGAATCGGCTTCCTGAATGGCGGTGAACATATCGAAGGGGGAGCAGAACGCGCATCGCGTCGCCATGCATCCAGGCGCATCTCCGCCTTGGGCCCGCGCCCTCACCCCCCTGCCCCCCTTCGCGCAGCACCCCTTTGGGGCTCCGCCTGAGTCACGGCTCTCCGTGCATAGGAATTGGGCGGAGAGGGGGATAGAGCTCAAAGGAGGAAGGGGGCGGCGGAGCCGCCCCCTTCCTCCTTTGATATTCTCCCCTCCCCCGGCCTCGCCCGAGTCCTCAGAGCGATTCCACTCTGCCGGGGGAGGGGGCCAGGGGGTGGGGGATGATAGAGTCGCTACGTCTAGAATCAACCGGTCGTTAGGATGCGCCCTGGTTTGTTCACAACCTCTCAGGGCCCGTAGGGCCCGAAGGATTACCATGACCCCGCAATGATCATGATGCCCCTAGGAAACGAGAGGGCCTTGCCCATCCCTGCTGGCCTAGGAGACGCAGACGGTTCCTTGAGGCCCCCGGTTCGGCGAAGCATATTGGTGACGGTAGTCATTCGCAGCCTCTCAAACGCGGCCGAAGCGGCGGTCGCGCAGAGCATACTGGCGCAGGGCCTCCAGGAGCTCCTCCCGGCCGAAATCGGGCCAATAGGTGGGAGTGACATACCACTCGGCGTAGGCGCCCTGCCAGATCAGAAAGTTGCTCACGCGGAGCTCGCCGGAGGTGCGGATGATCAGATCGGGATCCGGGCATTCGGCGGTGTAAAGGTAGCGCTTGATCAGTCCTTCGTCGACCTCTTCCGGCCGGACGCCGTCGGCGACAATCTCGCGCACGGCATGGACGATCTCGTCTCGCCCGCCGTAGTTGAAGGCCACGTTGAGGACGAGGCGGTCGTTGCCCTTGGTGAGCTCGATCGCCTGCAGCACCTTCGCCTTCAAGCGGGGGTCGATCCCTTCCAACCGCCCGATGTGGCGAAGCTGGGTGCCCTCGCGATGGAGCTCATCGAGCTCGCGGTCGATCACTTCCTCGATGATGCTCATCAGCCCCTTCACTTCCTCCGGCGGGCGGCCCCAGTTCTCCGTGGAGAAAGCGTAGATCGTCAGATACTTGATGCCAAACTCGACGCAGGCGCGGATCACCCGGCGCAGGTTTTCCGTGCCGGCGCGATGCCCGGCCAGCCGGGGCAACCCGCGAGCGCGCGCCCAGCGCCCGTTGCCGTCCATGATGATGGCAACGTGCTCGGGGATCTTCTCCGGCAGCTCCTTCGAGGCCGACTTCGCCGCCGCGGAAGCTCCGGCGCTAGACCTCAAGGACCTCGGTCTCCTTCCTGCGGGCGACCTCATCCACCTGCTCGACGATCCGATCGGTGAGCTTCTGCAGCTCGGTCTCCCCTCGGTGAAGCTCGTCCTCGGAAATCAGCTTCTCTTTCTCATACTCGCGCAAGTCGTGCAGGACATCGCGGCGGACATTGCGCACCGCCACCCGGGCTTCTTCGGCCCGGCTCCGCACGACTTTCACCAGATCGTGGCGCCGTTCTTCGGTGAGGGTCGGGATCACCAGGCGGATGATCTTGCCGTCGTTGCCCGGCGTGAGCCCAAGATCGGAGGCCTGGATCGCCCGCTCGATATTCTTCAGGCTGCCCGGGTCGAAGGGTTTGATGGTCAGCAGGCGGGGCTCGGGCGCCGAGATCGTGGCCAGCTGCATCAGAGGGGTGGGGGTGCCGTAGTAGTCGACCGCCAGACGCTCGACAATGGCGGGGGAGGCCCGGCCTGTGCGGATGGCCGCCAGGTCTTCCTCCAGGGCGCGGACGGCGCCCTTCATGCGAGATTCGGCCTCGACCAGCGCGTCACTGACCATGCAGGCACTCCCGCAGCTGCGAAATCACCCGGCGGCTGGATGCGACTATAGGATAGCAAAAAACGCAGAAATTGCGAAGCCGTCCGGCCGGGCTAACGCGCGATCACCGTCCCCACGGGCTCGCCCAGAACGGCCCGGACCAGGCTGTCGGGCTGCCACAGATCCAGGACGAGGATCGGAAGATTGTGATCCATGCACAGCGAGATCATCGTGCTGTCCATCACTTGCAGCCGGCGATTGAGGGCATCGATGTAGGTGAGCCGGTCGAAGCGCCGCGCCTGGGGATCCTTCTCCGGATCGCTTTCGTAGACGCCGTCGACCTTAGTCGCCTTGATCACGATTTCCGCCCCGACCTCCATCGCCCGCAGTGCCGCGGCGGTGTCGGTGGAGAAGTAGGGATTGCCGGTGCCGCCGCCCATGATCACCACCCGCTCCTTCTCCAAATGGCGCATGGCCCGGCGCCGGATATAGGGCTCGGCCACCGCCCGCATCTCCACCGCCGACATCACCCGCGTCACCACACCGGCACGCTCGAGGGCGTCCATCAACGCCAGCGAGTTCATCACGGTACCGATCATCCCCATGTAGTCGGCCGTGGCCCGTTCCATGCCCCGCTGGATACCCTCCCGGCCCCGCCACAGGTTTCCCGCCC
The DNA here is from genome assembly GCA_035288185.1 of Anaerolineales bacterium. Classification (GTDB taxonomy): domain Bacteria; phylum Chloroflexota; class Anaerolineae; order Anaerolineales; family E44-bin32; genus DATEAV01. The sequence continues at coordinate 9,363 of DATEAV010000294.1, forward strand.
CGATGACCACTGCCACCTGGACGCCCAGATCGCGCACCTGCTGGACCTTCGCCGCCACGGCCTCGGCGCGCTGCGGGTCGATCCCAAAGCCCTGCGGCCCGGAAAGGGCCTCGCCTCCCAGCTTGAGCAACACGCGGCGGTAGACGGGCTTGGTCATCGATCCTTCCCCTGGCGCCGGAGAGCCGGGCATGAAAACGGGCCAACGTTTCGTTGGCCCGTTGCCCTCACCCGGCCTCCTGGCCCACCGACCAGCGCACGAAGCGCCGGATCGTCACGTTCTCGTGGGTGGCGGCGATCGTCTCGTTCAGAAGATCGGCCACCGTTTTGGAGTCGTCCCGGATATAGGGCTGCCGTAGCAGGCAGTTCTCCTGAACAAACTTCTCCAGCCGGCCCTCGACAATCCTGTCGACCCCTTTCTCAGGCTTACCGTCGGCCAGCGCTTGCCGGCGGGCCTCCTGCCGCTCCTCCTCCAGGACCTCGGCGGGGACGTCATCGACATTCAGCCAGCGAGGCGAGTTGGCGGCGATCTGCAGGGCAATCTCGTGGGCAAAGCCGCGGAATTCCGCCGTGCGGCCGACAAAATCGGTCTCGCAGTTGACCTCCACCATGACGCCCACCCGGCCGTCGCCATGGCTATACAGATCCAGCACGCCCTCACGCGTCTCGCGGTCGGCGCGCTTGGCCGCCGTGGCCAGGCCCTTCTCGCGCAGCAGCTCGGTGGCCTTCTCGACATCGCCCGCCGTGCTTTCCAAGGCGTTGCGGCACTCGAGGATCCCCGCGCCCGTTGCCAGGCGCAGTTCCTTGATCATCTCGGCCGTTGCGCTCATCCGCCCTGCTCCCGCGCGGCTTCCCCTTCCGGTGCAGCGGCGGCGGTGTCTTCCTGGCCAAACTCACCGGTCTGCAGCTTGGCGAGCGTGGCTTCCCCAAGGAGCTCCTCATCCGTCTTCTCAGGCTCCAGGGTGGCGGCCTCCGCCGGCATGGCCAGCTGGATCTCCTCTTCCTTGCGCATCGCCCGGCCCTCCAGCACGGCATCGGCGATCTTGCCGGTGAGGAGCTTGATGGCCCGGATGGCGTCGTCGTTGGAGGGGATCACGAAGTCCACGCCCTTCGGATCGCAGTTGGTATCGACCAGGGCGACGACCGGGATCCCCAGCACATTGGATTCATGGACCGCGGTTTCCTCGCGGCGCACATCCACAACGAAGACCAGCGCCGGCAGCGTCTTCATCGACCGGATGCCGCCGAGCCGCATTTGCAGTCGTTCGATCTCGCGCGTCAAGCCCAGGGCCTCTTTCTTCGAGAAGGCTTCGAACTCACCGGCGTCTCGACGCTTCTCGAGGGTCTCCAGCTCGTCGATGCGGCTGCGGATCGTCCGCCAGTTGGTGAGCGTCCCGCCCAGCCAGCGGGCGTTGACGAAAGGCATACCGCAGCGAATGGCTTCGGTCTCGACGGTCTCCTGGGCCTGGCGCTTGGTGCCGACGAAGAGCACCTCGCCGCCACCCGAGACGCGGTCGCGCACCAGGGCATAGGCGTCTTCGAGTGCCTGGAGCGTCTGCTGCAGATCGATGATGTGGATTCCATTCCGTTCGGTGAAGATGTAGGGCTTCATGCGCGGGTTCCACTTGCGGGTGCGGTGGCCGAAGTGGACGCCCGTCTCGAGCAATGCCTTCATGCTAATGACGGCCATGGTGGAAGAACCTCCTCGCGTTTTGAGCCTCCGCCTCCGTCATCCCCGGCTGGAGCCGGCTGGTCCCGGAAGGTCACCGGGATCGTAGACCGCCGGCACGCCCAGATGGGTCGGGAGGCGTGTGAGATATGCCCTTTGCGGGCAGAAATCTCCCGCCCAGGACTGCCCTCCAGGCGGGAGGCATGGGAGTGTACCACGCTTTCCGCTTGAGGGGAACGGTTTCCTCGAGCGGGCCGAACCCCCAAGGCATCCGCGTCAGGCGTTGTCCGGCAAGCGGCCCGGCGCCGGCTCCCGCCTTCCCTGGCACGGCGCTGGCGCGCAGCGCCAGTGCAAGTGTGCCGAGCCGCATTGCCGGAGTTGTGAAGGCGCGGGGCCGGTGCGCGCAGCGCCCTACCCCATCGCTCACCTCGCCGCAGGGGCACGGCACCCAGCACCTGCGGTACTGGACAGGTGTGCGTCGCCCATAGGATCGTGTACGTCGATGTCGACGACGTAGGCGGGCATGGCTGCTCCTCAAAACGGATTGCCCTACTCCACGGCGAGCGGCTCCCAGCCTCCGCCCCAGCCCCAGTCGGCCTCGCAAGTGATCGCGGCGTCTTGTCCCACAGGGCGGGAACAGCGGATCGCAACCTGGTTTTGATTCGCTTGTTCGACCGCCAAGCCGCCCAGCTCATCAATCACCTGGTGGGCAAACTCGCGGGCGAGGCTGCCCGATTGTTCATCCTCACCAAACCAGCAGAACGTGCCTTCCGAGACCGTGCAGGTAAGGGCGATGACTTCGTGGCCGCTCTCCACCACCAAGAAACTTCCGGCGTCCCCAAAGAGACGCCCGACGGTCGCCTGTTTCAGATGAGGTGAAGGATGCAGAGGCACGGACGCAACGGTTGGTGTTGGGTTCCCGACACCTCTCGCACATGCGGTCAGCCCGAGGCCAAGAATCGCACCCAAGCCGACCAGGAAGGCCATGGCCGAAGTCTGGGGCAACGGTCGCACTTGCCACTTCCGGCTATGTCTCATGACTTCTCTCCTACGGCTCGGAGTCCGGCGGAACGATTTCGTAGATGGTCGACGGGACATCGACACCCGTCAAGCCTGCCGTCCCGATTCGCGGGACGTACCACGGCCATTCCGGCTCCACCCCTGCTAGCTGCAGGCCGAAGATCGCCCCGCGCCGATGGTCTCGCGCCTCCCGGCTCGCCTCCGCCTGCGTCCCTTGGTAGTCTGTGCCGTAGTAGGCTTCCTCCAGGTAGCTGAGCGCATTGGCCCAGCGCCAGCCTCGATAGGCGTCACTGTCCTCAAGAGACGGATCCTGCATCTGACGCATCGTATCGTCGACAGCGTTACCCACGACGTGATAGTAGTCAGGGCCCAGCCCGGGGCCGCCGGGATCGGCTCTCCCGGTCGCCCCGTAGTAGGCCGCTGCGGCCTCAAGGAAGAAATGATACCAGTCCCCCTCGTCCATTTGGCCGAACTCGTCTGCAGAGAACAGGCGGTAGAAGATCGAGGGTTGCCCCCGCGCGCCAGTCGGGCGTGCGTCTGGATGAAGTTGCGAAGGGTCAATCTCGATTCGCCGACCATCGAACAGATAGACCAATGGCTCTCTGGAGACCACCTCCCATGGAATCGGCGACCGGCCGCGCGCTAGGGCTTTGAGAACGTTGTGACAGAGCAGCAGCGCCGTGCCCGGGTCGTCCGTGTAGGCCAGGGCCATCTCGTAGAAGCCTTGTGCCGTGAGCGGTGCCCCTCCACTCTCGAGACGATCGATCAAGTCCGAGAGGAGCGCCATCTGCGTTGCCATCATCTCGGGATTGGTGAGGTATCGCTCCAGAATGTCGTCCGGGATTGAGCCGCTGTCCTCGTACTGGCTGAAGAAGACCGAGAGATCGGTCTGGCTGGCGCGTTCGATGCGGAGAGATGCGGGGTTCTGCGGTTGACCCCCCAGGTCGAAGCCGGGCGCAGGCGCCGTGGTCTCGACTTCAAGGGGCTCGACCGACGGGCCACTCCAGCAGCCACCCAACAGGCCTGCAAGGAGAAGGGACACCACTAGCAGACGAAACGTCGCGTGGCTCATGAGAACCCCTCGGGAGGCGGAGATCGCCCACGTGCCCAAAGATCGTTGCCGTCCGGAAGAATGACTCTCTAGGCCCGATGGATCAGATCAGAGTGGGGCCCGGCCCAACAGCTATCAGTATACGGAACTCGCTGTGGCGAGGGTGTCCTACGTCTGTTTCAGTGGGGTGACAGTCGGGCAGTGCCCGCGGGCAACGACTGCAGCGGGCTAGCCGCCGGTCTTCGCGCGCACCCGCCGCAAGAACCGCTCGACGTCGA
>DATEAV010000295.1:0-5520 GCA_035288185.1 Anaerolineales bacterium
CTCTCGTCCGGAAACCCGGCAGTCCATCGCCGAAGAGGTGCTCTCGCGCGTCGGCGGCACGCCGCTCCTTCGGCTTCGCCGCCTCACTCGCTCTCTACCTCGGGAGGTCGAGGTTTGGGCGAAGGCCGAATGGTGCAACCCGACGGGTTCGGTGAAGGATCGTCCCGCCGCCTTCATCTTGCGACATGGTCTGGCAGCGGGTCACCTGGGCGGGAGAAAGACGCTGCTCGATTCGACGTCGGGCAACATGGGGATCGCCTATGCCTCCTTTTGCGCCGCGCTCGGGATTCCGGTTCACTTGATGGTGCCCGCGAACGCCAGCTCGGAACGATTGTCGCTGCTGCGGCTGCTTGGAGCCAGGCTGACCCTCACCGATCCTCTGGAGGGGGCCGACGGCGCCCGGATTGCAGCGTTGGATGAGGCTTCGCGGGATCCAGAAGGCTACTACTACGCGGACCAGTACAGCAATCCCGCCAATTGGCAGGCCCACTACCAGACTACCGGCCCCGAAATCTTCCGGCAGAGCGACGGGCGGATCACGCATCTGGTCGCCGGTCTGGGGACAACCGGGACTCTCACCGGCGCAGGGCGATATCTGCGCCAGGCGGGGAGCGAGGCCCTCCTTGTCGCGGTGCAACCCGATAGGCCGATGCATGGGCTCGAGGGTCTCAAGCATCTCGCCACGAGCCCCCTTCCCGCGATCTTCGACCCGACGTTGCCCGATGCCACCGTGACCGTGCGCACGGAGGACGCGCACGCGATGGCGCTGCGGCTGGCGGCGGAGGAGGGACTGCTGGTTGGGGTCTCGGCAGCGGCGGCGATCGTTGCCGCTCTCGAAGTGGCCTCCGGGCTCGAGCGAGGCGTTGTCGTCGCCATCCTTCCCGATTCGGCGCTCAAATACCTGAGTGAGCCCTTTTGGAGGGAGCTGTGACGCTCTACGCGAGCCAGAGCCTCCTCGAGCAGATTCATGCGCTGGGCGAGGCGGCCTATCCCGAAGAGGGCGCCGGGCTTCTCTACGGCGAGATCCGTGGCGATGACCGGCTGGCCACGGGCGTACGTCCTTTGCCCAACAGCGTTGAAGAAGACGGCCGCAGGCGGCGGTATCGCATCGCCCCGCAGGAGATGATCGCCGCCGAGATGGAGGCTGAGCATCAGGGCCTGGAGGTGATCGGGGTCTTCCATTCGCATCCCGATCATCCCGCCGTGGCCTCCGAGACGGACCGCGAGTGGGCCTTGCCATGGTATTCCTACCTCATCACCAGCGTGCGCGAGGGCCGCGCGGCCGAAAGCCGTTCCTGGCGTCTGACGGATGATCGGTCGATGATGATCGAAGAAGCAGTCTCCGTAGCACAGGAGGCTCGATGGTGATGATTCGCGTGCCGGCCCCCCTGCGCCCCTACACCGGTGGCGCCAAGGAAGTTCAGGTCCAGGGTCAGACGGTCGCCACGGCGCTTGCCGACCTGTCGCTGCGGCATCCGGACCTGCGCCCCCACCTCTTCGACGACCGCGGCGAGCTTCGCCCCTTCGTGAATCTCTTCCTCAATGAAGAGGATATCCGCTCCCTCCAGGGAACCGCCACACCGGTCGCCGAGGGCGACCGTCTGATGATCGTCCCTAGCATCGCTGGGGGCCGGCCGGATCAACCCGCCTTGCCGCGCGTCGATCACGCCGCGCTGCGCACCAATCAGGCGGTAATCATCGGGTCGTTGATCGGCGCATTCATCGCCGACTCTGGCTGGCTCGTCGCCCTGGTCGGAGCGATCATGGCGCTCGGGAGCCTGCTTGGCGTCGCGGGCTTCCTGCCTATCTACCGGCTGCTGCGCGCCGCCGGTAGCTTCAAGCCGGACGTGCTGCCAGACCACCCCGAGCCGCATCGCTTCGCGCAGGCGCTTGGCGCGGCCTTCCTGCTCGCGGGCTCCCTGGCGCTCGGCCTGGGCGTTGCGGCGGCCGGGTGGGCCCTCACATGGATCGTGATCGGGCTGGCTGCGCTCAACCTGTTCGGCGGCCTGTGCGTGGGCTGCCTCGTCTACTACTGGCTCAGCCGGCTTGGGGCGCCCTGGTTCACGAAGACGCCTCCTGCCGGCGCGCGCCCAGGCCGGCGGCCGCCGGCGCCCTCCGATAGCCCAAGATGATCGAGCGCCTCGTTCTCACGGTCCTCATCCTTGCTGCGGCGATCATGGCCTACCGGGTCTTCCAACGCCTTCACCTGGCGCGGGTCCGGATCCGTGCCCTGCGGCTGCACGCCTATCGGACCGGGCGTCCGGCGATCCTCTTCTTCAGCGGAGATGGCTGTGCCTCTTGCCACACGATTCAGCGTCCGGCGCTGGATGAGCTCGAAGCCGAGTATGGAAGCGCGCTGCAGGTGATCGAGGTGGAGGCGGTGAGGCGGCCCGAGCTCGCCGATCATTGGGGCGTCCTCTCGCTCCCCACGACGTTCGTCATCGACCGGCATGGCCGGCCTCGCCGCGTAAACCACGCGCCGGCGCGGGCCGATCGCCTGCGCGCCCAATTGGCCGAGATCGGCGAGGCCGCTCCTGGGTCTGGCGGCGCCCGCTCGCCCGGCCCATCGAAGCGCGTGCTGGATTGACGGGCAGACAAGATGTTTCGCCTAGCGATGCTTCGGAGGCAGTGAATGATCCGGACAAGGACACGCGCCAGCATCCATCGCATCGAGTTGCACGGGTGCAGTGCCTTTTGTGTCTTGTACCTTTCCGCCTCGCCCCCCTGTCCCCCCTTCGCGCAGCACCCCTTTGGGGCTCCGCCTGTCGCGATTCGCCCGCGGATTCTCCGAATGCGGAGAGGGGGGTGGAGGTCTAAGGAGGCAAGGGGCGGCAGAGCCGCCCCTTGCCTCCTTAGGTAACCTCCCCTCCCCCGGCATAGCCTCTTCCGACAGGTTGCGGGAGTGACTGCCGGGGGAGGGGTCAGGGGTGGGGGCCCTTGGAGGCGCGCCTACTGCAGAAGGCTCTCATCGGTCGATGCGGGCTAGTTCACAGGCTCTTCGGCGCGGGCGTAGAATACAGGCAGGAGCACGGCCATGACGGATCCCCTGATACAAGCCAACGGCGCGGCGCTCTCCCACAAGGAGATCCGGCGCTACTCCCGACACCTTCTAATGCCCGAGGTGGGCCTCGAGGGGCAGAAGCGCCTGAAGGCGGCCTCGGTGCTCATCATCGGAACCGGCGGCCTCGGCTCGCCGGTGGCGATGTATCTGGCCGCCGCCGGCGTCGGCCGCATCGGGCTGGTGGACTATGATGTGGTCGACTACACCAACCTGCAGCGCCAGGTGATCCACGGCACAGCCACGCTCGGTGAGCAGAAGGTGCTCTCGGCCCGCGCCCGCGTGCTGGATATCAACCCCGAGATCCGCGTCGACGTTTACCACGAGCCATTCACGTCGGAGAACGCGATGCGAATCGCGGAGCCCTATGCTCTGGTGATCGACGGCACCGACAATTTCCCCACCCGCTATCTCGTGAACGACCTGTGCGTCCTCACCCACAAGCCGAACGTCTACGGCTCGATCTTCCGCTTCGAGGGGCAGGTGAGCGTCTTTTGGGCCGACCGAGGCCCTTGCTACCGCTGCCTCTTCCCGGAGCCGCCTCCCCCGGGCCTCGTCCCCTCCTGCGCCGAGGGCGGCGTCTTTGGTGTCTTGCCCGGGACGATCGGAACGATCCAGGCGACCGAGGCGCTGAAGATCTTCCTGGGCATCGGCGAGCCCTTGGTCGGCCGCCTGCTCCTCTTCGACGCGTTGGCGGGGAGCTTCGACGAAGTGAGGTTGAAGAAGAACCCTCGCTGCAAGATCTGCGGCGAGAAACCAGAGGTCACCGGGCTGATCGACTACGAGGCGTTCTGCGGAGTCCCCGGGCACGATCGGGAGGAGGGCGGCCTGGCCGGTGAGTGGGAGATCGGCCCGCGCGAGCTCGCCGGGCGGCTCGAGCGAGGTGAGCACGTCCGCCTGATCGATGTGCGCGAGCCCCACGAGCTGGAGATCTCCCGCCTCCCCGGAGCGGTGCTCATCCCGCTCGGCTCGCTTGCTGCCCGGATGCACGAGCTCGATAGTGCCGAGGAGATCGTCTTGTTCTGCAAGTCGGGGTCGAGATCCGCCCGTGCCCTGGAGCTCCTGGCCGGAGCCGGCTTTCGCAAGATGAAGAACCTGCGCGGCGGGATCAACGCCTGGGCGGAAGAGGTCGATAGCAATATGCCGGTGTATTGAGGGGAAGTGATCAGTGATCAGTGATCGGTGATCGGTGACTGGTGATCGGTGATCAGTGATCGGTCGTCGGTGGTCGGCGGTCGGTGGTCCGTCTCCTACCGTTCACCGTGCCTTCCGTGAGGTCTTGAATTGAAGCTGTCATCCATCATCCGCCTTGGCCTGCGGCAGTTTGCCGCGGGAGTGCTCTCGGTCCTTGCCCTCGGGATTCTCAATCGAGTGATGAAGATTGAGATGGGTCTCGATCTCGGCCTTGTGGGCCTCGTGATCGGGGCGCACTACTTCGCCGCGCCCATCGCCATCCCGCTGGGCCATCGCTCGGACGCCAACCCCATTCGCGGGCTGCATCGCACGCCCTACATCCTGGCCGGCACAGCCGTCACCGCACTGGCCACGGCTGCGGCTCCCTTCGTCGCCCTGTGGATGGAAGCGCAGAACGGCGGGGCCGTCGCCACCGCGGTCGCCGTTCTCAATTTCCTGGCCTTGGGCGCGGGAATGTACACGGCCGGGACGGCCTATCTCTCCCTGATCGCCGACCTGGCTCCGGAGGACGAGAGGGGCAAGGCGATCTCGATCGTCTGGTCGATGATGATGATGGGGATTCTGGCCGGCGTGTTGCTCGGAGTCGGAGCGCTCAACGCCTATTCACCGGCGCATCTGATCCGGCTGTTCTTGATCGTCGCCTTTGGCGTCGCCGGCTTCACGGTCCTGGCCGTCTGGGGTCAGGAGCGGCCGGGCGGCGCCTCGCCATCGGCCGTCTCCACCCGGCAGGCCATTGCGCTGCTCAGTGCCCGGCAGCCCCGCCTGTTCTTCGCCTTCCTCGCATCGGGAATCCTCTTCCTCTTCCTTCAACAGGTGGTGCTCGAGCCGTTCGGCGGCGACATCTTCGGAATGAGCATCCGCCAGACGACGTTGTTCAACGCTTATCAGATGATCGGCGTCCTGGCCGGAATGGCTGCAGCCGGCGCCTGGCTTTCGCGGCGTTGGGGGCACAAGCGGACGGCCGGCCTGGGTCTTGTCCTCGCCAGCCTTTCTTTCCTCCTTCTCGGGCTCTCCTCCTTTTACGAGATTGCGCCTCTCCTTGCTCCGGCTATCACGTTGATGGGGCTGGGCATGGGCTTCTTCAACGTCGGTGGCCTCGCCCTGATGATGGGCATGTCGACGGCGGGCCGCAACGGGATCTTCATGGGCGCCTGGACGCTCGCCCAGGCCGTCGCCAACGGGATCGCTTCCGTGGGCGGCGGCTACCTCCACGACGCCGCTCTCCGGCTGCTCGGCTCCGAGCCGGCAGCTTATGCCTCCGTCTTCCT
>DATEAV010000296.1:0-13791 GCA_035288185.1 Anaerolineales bacterium
GAGTCCTGAGCGGGATCACCGACCACGCGACTCCTCCCGATCCCAATCCAGCGCACATCGACAAGCGCCGTGGATCCGTGTGTTCTCAACCCCGTCCGCCCGATTGATTCCCCGGGACGCGCGCCTGCATCAGACGCGCCCAAACCACATTGCAGCTGGGAGATGTGCAGGTGAGGATCTCATGAGTAGCATACGAGAGATCCTCATCTGCACCCCGTCCGGGCGAGTGCCATGCAGGCGCCAGCCCGCGGCCGTCTCGCCCCGGCGGGCCGGGGCTTCGCGGCCCGAACGGGGGGCGAACGGCCTGCAGCTGCGGTGGAGTCGCATATGCAGGTGTCGCCCGCTTCGCGGGCTCAGAATGACATCACCGCTAAGTAGTCTTGCTTCCGCGAGCGTGGCGACTCTCGGCCACGTCGCCTCTCGGCACGCCCACCCTTTGGCCCCCGACTCACGCCGGGATCAGGCGACACCCGTCGTTCCGGCAAAAGCCGGAACCCAGGCGGGCGGCTTGAGCTTGTGCCTGGACCCCGGCTTACGCCGGGGTGACAGGACAACGCGGGGTCACGAGAGTGAGGCAAATCGAGCTAGGCCGAGAACCGAGGAAGCGACCGTATCATATGCAAGGGATCGCAGCCTGACAATCATCGCGATTTGTTCACAGCCTTTCAGGACGACGATAAGATGGAGGGGATCCAGCAATCAAGCGCGCAGCTCCAGAATGACCTCTTAGCCATGTCATCCTGAGCGCCGTATTCCTCCGCGAGCATCCTCCGATGAGGAGGAGGCGTGAAGGATCTCGTTCCTGCTCGAGCAAACCACTAGTGGATCAACGAGATCCTTCGCGCCTCCAGTGAGCAGAGGAGGTTTTCCGGTCAGGAACGGCGCTCAGGATGACGTAAGAGGTAAGGGATTGCCCATCGGGCCGCGCTGCGGCAACCGATGCAAGTCCTCACGAGACATCACCCGAATCTTGATGAGCCCGAATCGCCTCCGGAGGGCAGCGTCACGCGCCGATTGCAGCCCGGATCGCGTCGATCTGCGGAAGGTGGGAGGCGTCGTGCCTGGCGAAGTAGCTGGCCTGCTGGAGCAGGCTCACCACGCCAAACTCACTGTGATGTCGCCAACCGCCACCAGTCCGGCCCCGGGATGGAAGCCAGGCGATCGACGGTGGCGTGCCGCGAGCCCCGATACCGCGCCAGGATTTCTCCTGCGGCAAGAACTTCCGACGCGCCCACCGCCCAGGCGGCAACGCCCTCGAGGGAAGGCATGTCTTGCGTGAGGATCTTGTCCACGCGCCCGGCCAGAAGGCTCTGCGCGGTGAGAAGGTGAAAGAGGACCCGCGCACGGCCCATTGGCCCGGAGACGGGGCCATGGCCATATCCTCCTCGCTCAAGTCTCGCACCGAAGCTTCCACATCCTCGGCTGTCGCTTTCAAGCCCGCCAGCGCCTCGTCCGGGCGCAGGGGCTCGAGGAAGTAGACCGGCGGAACTCGCGCCACGATAGAGGACGGGCTCCGCACGCAGGGCAGCGCTCCGGAGGACGGCTCAGGGCGACCTGGCCGCAGGTGCGGCAAACGTACACCGGGGGGATCTCTTCAAGGGGGATCGTGCGGTCTTCAAGGGCGGCGAGCCGGCCGCGCTCGATAGCGCTCAGGATCGCCTCCCCGGTCCCCGCCGCCCGAAGCGCCGGGATGAGGGCCTGCAGCTCCCGATCTCGCTCCGCGCGCGTGACTGGCTCCCCCGCGGCCGCGCTGCCGCGGATCTCCTCCGAATAAGCGAGCGCCCAGAGGAGCTTGGCGGCGTTGTAACTCCCGCTCGTCTCGAGGGCGCGCGCGGCGTGGATCAAGCGCCGGCTGAGGGATTGTGGACTATCCGGCGCGGGACCCCTCATCGATTCCTCCAACGCGTGGGGTGGGCGGCCGATCTCGCCTCCCAGCGCCGGCCCGCTATGTGGGGTGCATAGGCGCGAAAGGAGGTCACCCTCGCCGTTGCGGCGCGCAACAGCCGGAGGCCTGTGCTTCCCGCCGGCGCGCGGCCGATCCCGTCCCGGAGCGTGCCTCGGCGCCTAGGAAGTAGCCGGCTTCATGAATTGGAAGTAGCCGAACCCGAGCGCAAGAAGAAGGTAGATCACGACGGTCGACCAGCCCATGCTGTTCACAACCCCGCCGAGCTGGCCGATGAGCGCCAGGATGAATCCCAGGCCGTCCGAGACGAAGAGGGCTAGCACGATTGCGGTGCGTGTGTCCGAGGCGGGCGCCTTTCTCGCCATCCACGTCAGGACGGCGAAGCCGAGAAGCGCCGCGCCGAACAGCTGAGCGATGTATCGAAGCGGCGCGTCGGCGCTCACCCCGTAGAGCGAGACTGCCTGTCCAGGCGCGATGACGAAGGCGATTCCGAACACAGCGGCGACGACGGCGTTGATGGTCATGAGGAGGGCGAGGTTCATCTGATTGACTCCTTTCCGCAGGGGGCGGAAGCTCGGTTAGTGAGCGACTCGGGAATAGCTCACGCGGGGTAACCTAGGCTGGCGCCAGGCTCGGTTGGTCCGAAAGGGGAGTGGCAGAGGGTGTCGGCGGCGTCTCCTCCGAGGCGAAGATCACATCCGGGAAGCCGAGGGATCGGAGGAGGCGGTAGAGGTAGTTCTCGGCGTTGAGGCGAGCCTGATCGAGGATCCCATCGGCGAGCGCCGCGCTCCGAATCTCATCTTCTGCGGCCTGTCGCGCCGCCGTCTCAAGGGTCATGTCGCCGCGAGTGAGAAGCCCGGTGTCCCGGCTGTAGACATAGGACCTCTCGTTGTCGAGCGTGGCCACGAAGATCTCCGGATCCGGCAAGCGGAGGTAGACGCGCCCCGCAGAATCGAACCACACGTCCTCGGGCTCGAGCAGGCCCAGATCCACGCCGGCGATGACGGTTCCGTGAGCCACAAAGAGGAGCCGGTCGCCGAACAGAGAGCGGAAGATTCCTTGGCCTGTCTCAGCCGTGATCACCTTCTCGACCGTGTATTGGATCGTCTCGAGCCGCGCCAGAGCGCGCACTTCGCGCACGATCGTCACCGGATCGGGCCGAATCGTCGGAGTCGGATGGAGGATCTCGGCGATCTGGGTGCTCACGGCGGCCGATAGGCGGGCAACGGGCTCCGTGCCCGCCCGGATCGTGGTGGTCACCAGCCAGATGGCGAAACCGACCAGGATCACAAGGACAACAATGAGGAGGACCAGGACTCCGCTTCGCATGACACTCATAACCCCGCCGGCGCCCCGGGGCCTCGGCTTGCCAACGCCCTGCGGCCGGGCTAGACTTGCCGCCATGCACGTCGGCGCGCTCACCCTCGAGCTCCGTCTGCCTGGATGCCTTTCCTTGAAGGAGAAGCGAAGTCGGCTCAAGCCGCTGCTGGCTGCGCTCCATAGAGAGTTCAACATTTCCGCGGCGGAGATCGAGCGGAACGACAGCCATGGATTGGCCGTAGTCGCCTGCGTTGCCGTGGCCAACGAAAGGCCGCACATCGAACGGGTTCTGGGTCGCCTCCCCTCCTGGGTGGAACATCACCGTCCGGATCTTCAAGTGATCGATCACCAGATCACTTTTCTGTAGGCCGTGAGCGTCGCCGGGACGATGACTGAGGGGGGCGCCCGCCGTCGATCAGATGAGCTCTCCGCCTTTCGTTGGGCCCCATGAAAGGGATATCGAGGTCCCCACAGTGCGACGCGCTCGACGTGCCTCGTAGTAGCTCGCAGTAGCTCGCAGCAACCCCTCGCCGTCAACCGGGGCGTCATTGCGCCTGACAGCCCCTCCGACAGAAAGCGTGAACAATCGATCGAGGCGCACGCGCAAAGAGGCGGGGCGGATTGGTGGCACGGATGCACCCGCCGGCCCACGGAGGGAAGAATGGACCTTGGCCTGAGCGGGAGAGTCGCCATCGTGACGGGGGCCTCGAAAGGATTGGGAAGAGCCGCGGCGATGGAGCTCGCACGGGAGGGATGCAGGGTGGCCATCTGTGCCCGCAGTGAACGGATTGAGGCGGCGGCGAAGGAGATCCGTGCCAGCACCGGCGCTGAGGTCTTGGCGCAGCGCGCCGATCTCACACGGCCCTCCGACGTGACGCAGTTCGCCGAGGCTTGCCTGGGCCGCTTCGGGACTGCGGACATTCTGGTGTTGAACGCAGGGGGCCCGCCGCCAGGCCTCTTTCTGGAGCTCACGCCGGAGGATTGGGAGAATGCGTTCCAGCTTGTCGTGATGAGCGCGGTCCGAACCTGCTACGCGTTCGTCCCCTCGATGGTGGCGCGCGGCTCTGGAAGCATCGTCGCCACCCAATCCTACTCCGTCAAGCAGCCGATTGAGAATCTGATCCTCTCCGGCTCGATCCGGGCCGCGGTGATCGGGATGATGAAAAGCCTGGCCGGAGAGCTCGGGCCGAAGGGGATCCGGGTGAACAGCATCAACCCGGGCTGGACGTGGACGGAGCGAGTGCAGGAGCTGATGCAGGACCGTGCCGCCCGAAGCGGCGCCACCGCCGAGGCGGAGGCGGCGAGGATCGCATCGGAAGTTCCTCTCGGGAGGATGGCCACCGTGGAGGAATATGGCCGGGCGGTCGCCTGGCTGGCCTCGCCGGCGGCCGGCTACCTGCACGGCCACGCGCTCTTCTACGACGGCGGGATCACGAAGGCTACGTTGTGAGGCGGACCCAGGGCGCGAATCGCCAGCCCTGGCGATGCCAGATCCGGAGGCCAGTCAAGGGACAGGCCGCTTGTTTCCGAGAGGCCGTACCTCCCAATGTGCCATCTCATTGAGTCGTTGCCGCTTCGCAGTTCGGAGCGCCACGGGGGGGGCAAGTGGTTCCTATTGCTGCATAGTGGCCAGGAGGCGACCAAGTTCCTCCTCTTCATGTCATCCTGAGCGCCGTCCGACTCGCGGAAGTGACACGGGCTGTGCGGAGGCGCTCAGGATGACGCAACCAAGATGTCTGCCCTTGCCGACGGCGCGCCACCGGCTAGGGCATCCCCGCGGATTGGCCGGCGAGATTCGGCGCCGCCGCAATCCCCCCCAAATGCTCTAAGACGAGGCATCTTAGGCATCGACGGGCCCACGCGTGTCAGGCTCACGCGTGGGGCACGGGAAGAGGTCTTGCGGAGGCCGTGGGAGAAGACCTTGGCCTTCGACCCAGATGCACAGGTCGAGTTGAGATGGCAGCGGAAGCCTGCGCCAACTACGCCCACAAATGCTGCGGGGACGGACCCTCTCGGTGTCAACATGAAAAGCCGAGGACGGCGCGAGCGCGTCGTCCTCAGGCCCCTTAACCGATCCACGCAGCCAAGGCCGCGTGGAAAGGAGAGTGGAACGTCGGTTGCCAGCTATGTCCGATGGTTCCTTCTTCTTATGCGGCCTGCTCCTTTTGTTCTCTGAGCGCCTGTCGGCGCACGAGGGTCCGGAGACGTGACGCCAGAAGGCTGGCGTGGACCGGCTTGATCAGGTAGTCATCGGCCCCGGCGTCGAGAGCCCGGGCAACACTCCCCGGCGCGCCCAGCGCCGAGAGGATCAAGATCGGAACATCGCTGAAGTCGCGGATCCGGCGGCAAACTTCCCAGCCGTCCATCTCCGGCATCAGGAGATCCAGGATCACCACGTCGGGGGGTGACTTCTTGCAGGTCTCGATCCCATCTTCTCCGTGGTAGACCGCTTTGATTTGGAAATCCTGGCCGCGGAGCAGCGTCCGAAGCATCACGGCCAGATCGGGGTCATCATCAACCAGCAACACCTCAATCGCCATGCGCCCGTCCTTTCACCACTCCAATTATCCATGACTCGGATCGACACCAACCTTACAATCGGCTTGCACTAGCACCCACAGGTCCTCCCCCCAATCCCTGCCGGGTTCGCCCGTTCCGGCCCCTAGAGCTATGCCTTAGGAGCGACCAGGCCGAGCTCGCTGAAGCCCGGCTCGGCTTCACCGCTTGCCCTGCAGGGCGGCCGCGGCTATTATTCCTGAGGGGCGCCGGAGGCCGCCGCTGCATGCTTCGCCGAGAGGAATTGCCAGGCAACGCCTCAGGCGTGCTCTGCCCACAGTGTCAGACTCCGCTGCCCGGGGATGCGCGCACCTGTCCCAACTGCGGCGTGGATCTGGCGCTGATTGCCCTGCTGGCGGAGCGGGCGAACCTGGAGGGGGTGCCCGAGGCCTGGCCGATCACGGTCACGCCTCCCGCCGTTGTCCCCCGGATCGGCGAATTCCTTATCGAGCAAGGGCTGCTCACGGAAGAAAAGCTGAGCGCCGCGCTGCGGAGGCAGGCTGAGTTCGCCTCCAAGGGTGCGAGGCGGCTCCTGGGGCAGACCCTGCTCGAGATGGGCCTGATCGACCGGGAGACGCTCGATCGGGCCGTGACCCGCCAGATCATCGAGCTCCATGCCGCGCTCCAGGAGTCCAACCGCATGCTCGAGCGGCGTGTGGCCGAACGGACCATCGAGCTCCGCCGCGCCCTGGAACGCCTCACCGAGCTCAACCAGCTCAAGGCCAATCTGATCTCGAACGTATCGCACGAATTGCGAACCCCGCTAGCCCACATCAAGGGCTACATCGAGCTGTTCGCGGATTCAAAGCTTGGTCCCGTCTCAGCGGATCAAGAGAAGGCGATCTCGGTCGTCCAGCGTGCCGCGGAGCGCCTCGAGCGCCTGATCGAGGACCTGATCGAGTTCTCCAGCGCCTCCAGGCAGGGGATTGCCCTGGATCTTCAGAAGGTGGATCTGGCGCGCCTGACGGGCGATGCCATCCAGCGATCGATGGAGAAGGCGACGCGGGCTAACGTCTCTTTGCTCGCCGACATCCCCTCGGGTCTGCCGCCCGTTCGGGCAGACCCCGAGCGCCTGGGATGGGTTCTCTTCCAGCTTCTCGACAACGGCGTGAAGTTCACCCCCGCCGGCGGGAGCGTGACCGTCGGGGCGAGCGCTCGCGGCGACGCCGTCTCCGTCTCGGTGAGGGACACCGGGATTGGCATCTCCGAGGAGCGCAAGGCGGAAATCTTCGTCCCCTTCCACCAGTTGGACGGCTCCACGACCCGTCGCTACGGAGGCACGGGGCTCGGGCTGGCACTGGTGAAGCTGGTGCTCGACGCCCACGGCTCGACGATCCACGTGGAGAGCCAGGAGGGGGCCGGCACCGAGGTGAGCTTCACATTGCTGACCGCCGGTGAGGAGCGATGACCGGTCCCCTGCCGCCTCCCGGCCAGCTCACCCACGGCACCGAGCTCAACGCAGTCTACGCCATTGCCCGCATCGTGGCCGAGACGTTCGACACCGAAGCGGGGCTGGAGGCGGTCTTCCGGCTGGCGCGCTCGATCTTCATCTTCGATGTCGCCGCCCTGTATCTCGAAAACCAGGAGACAGGCGCGCTGGAGCCCGCCTATGCCCGCGCCCTCGGCCGAGGGCGCTCCCAGGAGGCGGAGGTGGCGTGGGGCGAGCCTGCCGCCGTGGAGGCCTTCCGAACGGGGGAAACGGTTCTGCGGCACGAGGATCAGGGGCCCTCTGTGCAGGGTCGCGAGCGCCGGCGCGACTATCTGGGGCTGCCGATGATGGTGGGTGGGCGATGCGTGGGCGGGCTTGTTTTCGGCCGGTTTGGAGGGCCGCCCTATCCGCCCGAGCAGATCCGCCTCGGCGAGTTCGTCGCCTATCATGTGGGGCAGCTGCTGGAGAACCGGCGCATGGCAAGCCGGATCGCGAGCCTGGAGGCGCAGCGGGAGCTGGCCCGCATGCAGGATGAATTCATCTCCACCGTCTCGCACGAGCTGCGCACCCCGCTCGGATTTATCAAGGGGTATGTGACGACCCTGCTGCGCGAAGACCAGGAGTGGGACAACTCGGAGCGGGCCGAATTCCTCCGCATCATCGACGACGAAGCCGATCGCCTTCGAGAGCTGATCGACAACCTTCTGGATTCCTCCCGGCTCGAGAGCGGGAGGCTGGGAATGACGTGCGAGGCCGCCCGGCTGGCAAGCGTCATCCGGGACGCAGCGATGAGGATCCGATCGATCCACCCGGACCTGGATCTCACCCTGGAAATGCCCGACGAGCTCCCGATCATCCAGGTCGACTCCACCCGGATTGCCCAGGTGCTGGACAACCTTCTCTCCAACGCCGTGAAGTATGCTCCCGGCGCGCCGGTGACCATCCGGGCCTCGACGGAGGCCGATCACATTCGGGTCCAGGTCTGGGATCGGGGGCCGGGGATCCCCCCGGAGCACATCTCTCGTCTATTCGAGCGGTTCTACCGGGTGCCGTCGCGCAGCGGCGGGGTGCGTGGGACCGGGCTGGGGCTGCACATCTGCCGGAGAATCATCGAGGCGCACGGCGGCCAGATTTCCGTGGAGAGCCGAGTCGATGAGGGAACCCGCTTCAGCTTCACCATCCCCTTTACCTTCGAGCCGCAGCCCGAGCGCATCCCAGAGGGAGGCGTCTATGGTCGACAGGAAGACGATCCTGGTCGTTGACGACGAACCGCGCTACCTGCGCCTCCTCGAGGTCAACCTGGTCCCCGACGGTTACGCGGTGCGGACCGCCTCGAACGGGCAGGAGGCCGTCGACGCGGTGGCGTCCGAGCGGCCGGATCTGATTCTCCTCGACGTGATGATGCCTGTCATGGACGGTTTCACGGCCTGCGAGCGAATCCGCGAGTTTTCCACCCTGCCGATCATCATTCTCACGGCCAAAGGCGAGGAGCGCGACCGGGTGCGGGGGCTTGACGCAGGCGCCGACGACTACATCGTCAAGCCCTTCTCGGCGCAGGAGCTCCTGGCCCGCGTCCGCGCCGTGTTGCGCCGCGCCGAACGACAGGAGATCGGCGACTTCCATCAGCCGATCTTCCGGCACCTTGAGCTGGAGATCGACCTGCCGAAGGCGACGGTGGCCTGCGCCGGCCGCGAGGTCGCGCTCACCGCCACCGAATACCGCCTGCTTCAAACGTTTGCCGCCTCGATCGGCAAGGTGATGAGTGGGGAAGAACTGCTGACCAACGTTTGGGGGCCGGAATACCGCGATGACAAGGAGATCCTCTGGGTGTGCCTGAGCCGGCTCCGCCAGAAGATCGAACCGGATCCCAAGGAGCCGATCCACATCGTCACCCGGCAGGGACTGGGCTACTTGATGCCTCCGCTCGATCCCGAGGAACCTGCTGTCTCCGTGGCATGAGGTGAGGGCCTTGCATATCCTCCACATCGACCCCGACGAAGCCACGTCCGCCTACGTCCGCAGGGCGCTGCGGGGCGCCGGACATCGCGCCACCCACCGCTCCACCGCGGCCGAGGGATTGCAGATTGCCAGGGACGAGCAGCCCGACGTCGTGGTGCTCGAGCTCAACCTCCCGGATCTGGACGGCCTGGAGGCGTTGCGCCGGCTCCGGAGCGATCCTCGGACGAACGAGTGTAGGGTGGTGGTTCTCAGCGCCCGGCCCGAGAGCGAGGCTGCCGTGATCCGGGAAGCCGGCGCGGCCGAGTACCTGCACAAGAAGCCGGACGCCCTCGATCATCTCCTGGAGGTGATCCAGTCGTTGCCCGTCGCGGGAGCGGAGCTCGCCCGACTGCATCAGGCCGCCTCGCCAAACCACCTAATCGTCTTCTTGAGCGCCAGCGGGGGATCCGGCACATCCACCCTCTGCGCCAACCTTGCCCACGAGATCGCGCGCTTCCAGCCCGACCGAAGTGTCGGCGTCGCCGACCTCGTCCTGCCCATCGGCTCGTTGGCCGAGATCACGGGCGTCGTCTCCGACGTCGACCTGGTATCGATGGCCCAACGTCCCGATGAGGACTACACGCCGGAGGCGCTGCGCCGCATCCTCCCGCGCGCCGAAGCCTGGGGCTTCCACCTGCTCCCCGGCTGCTCCGACCCCGGCCGGGCCCAGTCGATCCCGGCCGACCGATTCGAGAGGTTGGTAGGCTCCTTGTGGGCCGCCTTCGACACCCTCGTCGTCGATATTGGCAAGAATCTCTCTCGCCTCAGCCTGCGGGTCTTGGCCGAGGCCACTTTGAATGTGGTCGTGCTCATCCCGCAGATCGCACGCCTTTCGGCTTCGCGCTCGCTGCTCAGCTACGTCACGGCGGAAGGGATACCGGCTTCCCGGTTCTTCGTTCTTTCCAACCGGCCCCTGAGCGCGCTGGGGATCGCGGGGGAGCCTCTGGAGGTTGCCCTGGCCAAGCCGGTCGACGCGCAGATACCGTATCTGGGCGAAAGCCTGGGGGAAAGCAACCAGCAGCATCGGCCTCTGACCGTCGCCAGCCCTGAGGATCCCGGCAGCCCGCACTTCCATGACATTGCCGTGCAGTTGATCGCCCGGCTGCGGCAGAGCCGGTGACATTTGCTATAATCTTCGACATTCCGAGCCCCGAGAAGGGACGAGATCATGGTCGACCAACAGGCTCTGATGCTGCGAGGACGAATCCTCGGCGCGAAACTCCGCCTGGTGCGGCAATCGGTGGGAAAGAGCCTCAAGGACATCGGTGCGATGATCGGAGTCGGCCCGGCGACAATCGCCTCCTATGAGAGCAGCCGGAAATCCCCCTCCCTGCCCGAGCTCGAGCTGCTCGCCTATCACCTGGACGTCCCTCTCCGCCGCTTCTGGGCGAAGGCCCCCGCGGCTCCTCCCCGCAGCACCGCGGATCCTTCGGCGGTAATCCCACTGCGGCAAAGGATGATCGCCACGCTCCTGCGCTCCCAGCGCCTGGAGGCGAAATTGGCGATCAAGGACATCGCCACCGCCACGGGCATCCCCGGCGGCCGCATCTCCGGGTATGAGCAGGGCGAACGCCCGATCCCGCTTCCTCACCTCGAGGCGATCGCCGCCACGCTCAATCGATCGGTCGAGGACTACGTCGACCATCAAGGGCCCGTGGGGCACTGGGACGCCGCTCAACGGGCCCTCGAGGTTCTGATGGATCTTCCTCCCGACCTGCGCGAGTTCATCAGCAAGTCGGAAAGCAAGCCCTACCTGCGCCTTGCCAAGCACCTGAGCGAGATGTCGTCCGACAAGCTTCGCACGGTGGCCGAGGGCCTTCTCGACATCACGTTGTGACACAAGATCCGCAGGCCGCCTCCCTGGATGACGAGGGCCAGCAGGCCTTCCGGGAAGGCCGTCTCGAAGAGGCCGTCGAGGCGTTCGCCGCGGCCGAGCGCCTCTATCTCGAGGCCGGAGAACGCGGCCGCGCGGCCCAAATGGCCAACAACCGGTGCGTTGCGCTGCTTCAAGCCGGGAAGCCTCGCCTCGCTCTCGAGTCCGTGCAGGGGACGGTTGAGGTGTTTGCCGCGGCCGGAGAGCCAAGGCTCCATGCCCAGGCCCTCGGCAATCTGGCCGCTGCGCTCGAAGCCACCGGCTCGACGGTAGACGCCGAGGCCCGCTATCGCGAGGCCCTGGCGCTTTTCGAGCAGGTCGGCGACGAGGACAGCCGCCATCACACTCTGCGTGCCCTCTCGAGGCTGCAGCTGAACCGCGGCCGGCCGCTGGAGGCCGCGCTGACGATGCAGGATGCACTTGGTGCAGGCAGGCCCCGCAGCCTAAAGGCCCGATTCTCTCGCTGGCTCTCCCGCAAAGCCAGCCGGCTCCTGGGAGGCGGGTGAGCCGCGATCCCCGGAGCCCTTCCACCTACCCCGGCTCGACGCAGAATGATTGGACCATTCGGCCGGCGTCCCCCGCGGACCGCCGTTTAGTTACCGCGCTCCTGGCCGGCGCCGCCTGGAAGCATCAACACCTCGACTGGTTCTCAGCCATCGAGCTGCTCGGCAGTGCCCCCTATTACCTGGCGCTTCAAGGGGGACGATCGGTCGGCTGCCTCGCCTGCCCGCCCGACGTGGGAGAGATCCATTGGCTGAGGCTGTTCGTCGTCGGGGCCGGACATCCGGTAGAGAAGATGTGGGATAGGCTTTGGGCGGAAGCAGAGAAATCCGCCCGCGCCTCGCGAGGCGCAACGGCAGCCGCCCTCCCCACAATGGATTGGATGCCAGCGCTCTTGGAGCGCGCCGGGTTCCGCAAGACGAATGAGGTGCTCTTCTTGGAATGGGAGGGGGCTCCTCCCGAACGCCGCCCGTCTGAGACCTCGATCCGCCCTCTTCATCGGCGCGACATCACGAGGGTGGCCGAGATCGATCAGCGCGCATTCGATCCTCTCTGGCAGCTCTCATCAACGGCGCTTAAGGCGGCGCTGTCTCAGGCGTCCGTGGCCACCGTGGCAGAGGTCGAGGGCAAGACGGTGGGCTATCAGATCACCACAACATTGGGCCTCGGCGCACATCTGGCCCGCCTCGCCGTTGACCCGCCCCTCCAGAGGCGAGGCATCGGCGCGCTGCTTGTCTCCGACGCCCTGCGGACCCTCTTCCGGCACGGGATTCGCCGCGTGAGCGTGAACACGCAGGCCGACAACCGTCCTTCACTTCGACTCTATGACCACCTGGGCTTCGTCCCCATCGAGCATGGCTACCCCGTTTACACTCTTCAGCTGTGAGCCCTGACCTCCGGAGAGGCCGAATTTCCGGCAGGTCGCCTTCACACGGCGGTGGAGGGCTCTCCAAGCACCCACCCTGGCTCCCCTGGCGCAAGTGGGCTCGAGGCAGGGCCCGCGCGGCCGCCCGCCCTATCGCGCCGGCAGAATTCACCCACTTTCCCCGAGGACCGGTCTCTGTATAATGGAGCTGTCAACGGCAAGGAAACTCCGAATTCAATAAGGAGAGAGGCGCATGAAGAAAGCAGGCGGCGGCGGTGGCTTCAAGCGATCCAGCTTCTCCAAGCCGTCCTCATCACCGAAGAGGCCCAGCCCCTTCAAGTCTGGGTTCAAGATCGGGCGGAAGGCTCCGGGTATGGAGGGCGGCCCCAAGGACGCGGGCGGCTTTGCTGAGCCCGGCCAGCGCTACGGGGGCTGGCGTTCCAGGCCCCGCGGGGGCTGCCTCGGCGGCCTTGTGGGGCTTGTCATTGTTCTGATCTGCATCGGCGTAATCGTAGGCGTCCTCCTTTTCACGGGCACCCTTCAGGCGCTGTTCGGCGGGTAGCTCAGGATTTCGCTTGTGGAACGACAGCGGGGGTGCGCCCATTGGCGCCCCCGCTGCTCTATTGGACGGGATCCTCGCGGAGCCTGTAAACAGATCACGACGCCGGGCTTCGGGAGCCTCCCATCGTCGAATGTCGGATCCGTCGGCAACCTCCCGATGGCCCTATCCACCTCACCCCCCTGCCCGCGCGACACCTGCACCCCGTTCGGGCCGCGAGACCTCCCGATAGGACACCGGGACGGTGCGGCGGCCCACTGGCACTGCGCTCACTTGCACCGCACTCCCCGCACCTGCGGTTCGGGGCAGGTGTGCGTGCTGTGCAAGTGCGGTGGGCGCGCACATCGTCCCGATGTCCTTCGGGAGCGCCAGTGCAAGTGTGCAGCGCACCGCACACCGCACCTGCGCCGCAGGTGAGCCCCCGAGGCTAGGCCGAGGGTCTCTCCGCTGAGGTGCTTTCTCAATTTGCGTCGAGCACAAGCGGAGGGGGCGTGAAGTCCAAGGAGGAAGGCGGGCGGCTGAGCCGCCCCCCTTCCTCCTTGATCAACCGAGGCCCTTGCCGTTCTCCGTCACGCGACTGCAGGGGGTGGGGGTCACTGCAAAGGTCTCCGACGCCAGAGCGCAGTCTCACGTCCCTCTCGGAGATGGCTTCACAACCTTTCAGGGCCCGCGAGGGTCGACGACCTTCAAAACGAGGCGTGTTCTGTTCGGCTGATGATCTCGTCTTGCAGCGCCCGGCTCAGATCGCAGAAGTAGTCGCTATATCCCGCCACCCGGACAATCAGCC
>DATEAV010000297.1:0-8938 GCA_035288185.1 Anaerolineales bacterium
CTGCACTCCTGCCTCATCACCGCCGTCCAGGGCGACGATCCGGCCGAGAGGGGGCGTGTCTTGAGCGAAGTCGCCCAGGTCTACGCCGCCGCTGCCAGGGCCTGACCCACCAATCGACCAAGGAGTCACTTGCATGAACACCGTTATCTACAACGTCCCGGCCATCCACTGCGGCCATTGCGTCCATACGATCCAGACCGAGCTTGCGGATCTCCCCGGCGTGAGCCGAGTGGAGGCTGCGCTCGATGCCAAGAAAGTGACCGTTGAGTTTGCCCCTCCGGCCGACGAAGCGAAGATCAAGTCACTCTTGCAGGAAATCAACTACCCCGTAGCGGCGTAGCGCGTCGCCCAGGCCCGAGGCCCGAATGACACAAGCAACCCGCCAGGTCACCCTCCCCGTGACGGGGATGACCTGCGCCAACTGCGTGGCGACGATCGAGCGCAACCTGCGCAAGCTCGAAGGCGTGCAGGCGGCGGCGGTCAACCTGGCCTCCGAGCGCGCCAGCGTTGAGTACGACCCGATGCGGGTCGATCAGCAGGCGATCATTCAGCGCATCCAGCGGGCCGGGTACGATGTCGCCGTGGGTGAGGCCGGCATCGTCATCCGCCGAATGGCTGATCAAAACGACGCCCGGCGGCTCGAGCGGGCCCTCGGCGCGCTCGAGGGCGTCACGCTGGCGAGCGTCAACTTCGCCGCCGGGCGCGCCCAGGTGCGCTACGTCCCCACAGTTCTCAGCCAGGCGGAGATCCGTCGGGCTATCAAGGCCGCAGGCTTCGAGCCCGTCGAGGCAGAGGGCGATCTCGAAGACGTCGAGCAGATGGCTCGCGAGCAGGAGATTGCCCACCAGCGGCGTCTGCTCCTCACCGGCCTCGCTTTCACGATTCCCCTGTTCGTCCTGGCGATGGGACGGGACTTGGGCCTCGTGCCCCACGCCGTTGCCCATGCCCCCTGGTACAACTGGCTGATGTTCGCGCTTGCCACCCCCGTGCAGTTCTACGTCGGCTGGCAGTACTACACGGGTGCCTTCAAGGCCCTGCGTAACCGCTCGGCCAATATGGATGTGCTCATCGCCATGGGCACTTCCGCGGCCTACTTCTACTCGCTCCCGGCCCTCTTCGGGCTCCTGGAAGGGCACCTCTACTTCGAGACCGCCGCAGTCATCATCACCTTCATTGTCCTGGGCAAATACCTGGAGGCTCGCGCCAAGGGCCGGACCAGCGAGGCGCTCAAGAAACTGATCGCCCTACGGCCCCGGCAGGCCCGAGTGGTACGCGACGGGCGTGAGATGGAGATCCCGGTCGACGAGGTGCGCGTGGGCGACCTGGTCATCACGCGCCCCGGGGAGAAGATCCCCGTCGACGGCGTCGTCGTGGAAGGCCGATCGTCGGTGGATCAATCGATGCTCACCGGCGAGTCGATGCCGGTGGACAAGAAGCCGGGCGACGAGGTTGTGGGGGCGACTCTCAACAAGCTGGGCATGATCAAGTTTGAAGCCCTGCGCGTGGGGAAGGAGACGGCGCTCGCCCAGATCGTCCGGCTGGTCCAGGATGCGCAGGGCAGCAAGGCGCCGATCCAGCGGCTGGCCGATCGCGTCTCGGCCATCTTCGTTCCGGCCGTGATCGGTGTGGCTCTGCTCACCTTCCTCGCCTGGTTCTTCCTGGCGCCGCCGCCGGCCGGCGATCTCTCGCCGTTCGCCCGGGCGCTGATCCACATGGTGGCGGTGCTTGTGATCGCCTGCCCCTGCGCCATGGGGCTCGCCACGCCGACCGCCGTGATGGTGGGCACGGGCAAGGGTGCCGGTTTCGGAATCCTCTTCAAGTCAAGTGAGGCCCTCGAACGCGCCGGCCGCGTGGGCACGGTCGTCCTCGACAAGACCGGGACGATCACCCGTGGCCAACCCGAAGTGACCGACCTGATTGTGAGGGGCTGGGAGGGGAGGGAGGACGAGCTGCTCATGCTCGCCGCCAGCGCCGAGCGCGGGTCGGAGCATCCTCTGGGCGAGGCCATCGTCGCCGCGGCCGGCGCCCGCGGGCTGGCCTTGAAGGACCCCGACCGGTTCGCCGCCATCGCGGGGCGCGGCGTGGAGGCCGAGGTGGCCGGACACGCTCTGCTGATCGGAACCCCCCGCTTGATGCAGGAGCGGGGCTATTCGCTGGATGGCCTGGCCCCTGGCATGGCGGCTCTCCAGGCGGATGCCAAGACGGCCGTCCTCGTCGCCGTCGATGGCCGGCCCGCCGGCCTGATCGGGATCGCCGATACGGTCAAAGAGGGCTCCCGAGAAGCGATCGCTTCCTTGCAGCGGATGGGCCTCCAGGTCGTCATGATCACCGGCGACAATCCCGCCACCGCGAGCGCCGTCGCCCGGGCCGTCGGGATCGACGAGGCCGCCGGCCGCGGACGCGTTCGGGCCGAGGTGCTTCCCGGCGACAAGGCGGCCGAGGTGAAAGCCTTGCAGTCGGAAGGCCACGTCGTGGCGATGGTCGGCGATGGGATCAACGACGCCCCGGCGCTTGCCCAAGCGGACGTGGGGATCGCCATCGGCACCGGCACCGATGTCGCCATTGCCGCCGCGCCGGTCACCTTGATGAGCGGCGACCTGCGAGGCGTGCCCCGGGCGATCGCTCTCTCGCGCGGGACCCTGCGCACGATCCGCCAGAACCTGTTCTGGGCCTTCATCTACAATATCGTCCTCATCCCCGCCGCCGCGCTCGGCTTCCTCAGCCCCATCCTGGCCGCCGGCGCGATGGCCTTCAGTTCCGTCTTCGTCGTGACCAACAGCCTGCGCCTCCGCGGATTCAAGCTGGGGTAAGACGGACCACAGACCATGGACCGCGGACGATGGGCGGTGATCGGTGATCGGTGATCGGTCGTCCATCGTCCGTGGTCCCTCGTCTACCCTCTCATCTACTTCTAACCCCGCGGTCTTGTCGGATGAGGGGCGCTCGGGTATCCTAGGACCATGACGCCCGAAGGAGAACCTTGGTGGCTCGAGCTCGCCTGAGCCGAAGGGAATTCATCCAAGTCGGCGCCCTCGCAGGCGCCGCCTTTGTGGTCCCGCGCCCGTATGGGGCGGCGGACCCGGCCTTGCCCTTTCCCGAGGGCGACCGCCTCGGTCGCGTTACGGAAAGCGAGACGGAGATCTTCGCCCGCCCGACGGCCGAGAGCAGAGTCGTTGGCCGACGGTCCTTCGACGAGGTCGTTGTTGCAGAGCGTCAGGTCGTCGGCCTGGGAATCCAGCCGCACAACCACCTCTGGGTGGAGACTCCCGAGGGGTTCATCTGGTCGTCGCACGTTCAGCCGGTGCGCAATGCGCCGAACGCCGAGGTGATCGAGGTGCCCGCCGGCGGGATGTGGACGGAGATCTCGATTCCCTACGTCGATGGGCGGACCCAGCCGGATCCCGCCTCGCCTGTTCGCTATCGACTCTACTACGCGATGGTCCTCAATGTCGATGAGCGTGTCGTCGGGAGCGACGGCGGGCTATGGTACCGGGTTCACGACGAGAACGGAATCCGGATGTATGCGCCCGGCGAGTCCTTCCGGGTGATCCTGGCTGAGGAGGTCGAGGTGATCTCCCCGGGAGTGGAAGAGAAGGACATCTACGTCGATCTCGAGCGACAGGATCTCTCGGCCGTCGAGGCGGGCGTAGAGGTCTACTACGCCAGGATCTCCTCGGGCTACGCCATCGACGAGGAGGGCCGGCTTCGCTGGAACACTCCGGTCGGCAACAACTGGACGTGGCGCAAGATGGTCTCGCGCCACATGTCGGGCGGCGACCGGGTGAGCGGCTACGATCTTCCCGGTGTTGGCTGGACGATTCTCTTCAGCGGCTCCGGAGCGGCGATCCACTCGACCTATTGGCACAACGACTTCGGCACCCCGCGCTCGCGGGGCTGTATCAACGTGCGGCCGGAGGATGGGAAGTGGCTTTTTCGTTGGTCCAACCCGCCGGTGCCCTACCGGCCGGGTGACGTGACCATCCAAGGCTACACGGGCACGCGCGTCATCGTCAGGGAGTGAGGGCGTTCATGGGCGGTGAGAACATTACGGTCTGGCTGGCGGCCCTGGCAGGGCTGGCATCCTTCCTCTCGCCTTGCGTCCTGGCCCTCGTCCCGGCCTACGTGAGCTACCTTGGCGGGCGGTCGGTGACGGCCGGCGGGCAAGTGGTGGAAAACCGCTGGGGAACCTTCAGTCACGGCCTGGCGTTCGTCGGAGGCTTCAGCGTCGTCTTCGTCGCCCTGGGCGCCGTGGCCTCGGCGATCGGAGCGGCGCTCTTCGACCTGAGGCCCCTCCTGACTCAGATCGGCTGGGTCGTGGTGATCGTCTTCGGCTTGCACACCATGGGGATCTTCCGTATCCCATTCCTCGATATGGACACGCGCCGCCAGACCCGGCCCGACCCTAGCCTCGGCTATATGGGCTCGGCCTTGATGGGAGTATTCTTCTCCGCCGGCTGGTCGCCCTGCGTCGGGCCGACGCTGGGCGTCGTGCTCACCATGGCGCTTGACACTGGCCAGCTCTCCCGCGGCATTGTCCTGCTCGGCGCCTACTCGGCCGGGCTGGCCATCCCCTTCCTCCTGGCCGCGCTCGGGATCGGCCAGGTGACCGAGCTGATGCGTCGTCACCAGCGATGGATCCGCGGCCTCTCGCTCGCCTCGGGCGCCCTGATGGTGGTGATCGGTGTCCTGCTCCTCACGGGCGCCCTCTCCCGCATCGCCAACACGCTCTCGCCTCTGGGCACGTTCTTCAACTTTGGCATCTGAGGCATGAACGGTCAGCGAGCGAGCCGGTGGTCCCTCGGCCTCTACCTCGCGGGGGGCATCCTCGTCGGCCTCGCCGTGGGGGCGGCGGCCTTTTTCGGCTTCCCCACCGGCGAGGACAGCAGGCCTCCCTCCGTCCCGGCCAGCGCGGCCTCCTCGGCCGACCTCACCCGAATCCTGGCGACGGGGCAGGCCGCGGCCGCGCCGGTGGTCGGGGCCCCGGCGCCGGATTTCGAGTTGGCCACTCTCGACGGCGAGAGCGTCCGGCTCAGCGACCTGCGCGGCCAGGTGGTGGCCCTCAATTTCTGGGCCACGTGGTGCGTGCCATGCCGCGCCGAAATGCCTCTGCTGGACGCCGCCCTGGAGAAGTATGCCGATGCGGGGCTGGTGATCCTGGGGATCGACGCCGACGAGCCGGCGAGCCTGGTGGCCGACTTCCGCGACGAGTTCGGCCTCACATTTCCGCTCCTGCTCGACCCGGGAGCCGAGGTGCAGCAGCTCTACCGCGTCCGGGGCTATCCGACAACCTTCTTCGTCGATCGGGAGGGGATCATCCGGGCACAGCAGGTGGGAATCATGAGCGAGAGCCAGCTCGAGCGATATCTCGGCTTGTTGGGGATCGGCGAATCATGATGCGCGTCACACTATACTCGAAGTCGGATTGCCCGCTGTGCGATGAGGCCAGGGCCGCGCTCGATTCTCTGCAAGGGGAGATCCCGCACGAGCGGATCGAAGTCGATATCGAATCCGATCCCTCGCTGCTCGCTCTCTACGGTGAGGCCGTCCCGGTTGTGCAAGTGGGGCCGTATACGCTTCGTGCGCCTTTCACGGTGGTCGATCTCCGAGTTTCCTTGCGCGCGGCCGAGGAACGAGCTCGCCGGATGGGCAAGAGAGGCGCACCGGCGGGCGCCCGCGCCAGCCGCCTTGATCGCGGCCTGCTCTTCTTCGCCCGGCACTGGGCCGCGTTTCTCAACGTGCTCGTTTTCATCTTCGTCGCCCTTCCCTTCGCGGCGCCGGTGCTGATGGAGGTCGGCGCTACGACGCCAGCCACGTGGATCTACGTGGCCTACCGCCCCTTCTGTCACCAGATGGCCTTCCGCTCCTGGTTCCTCTTCGGCGAGCAGACGGCCTACCCGCGCCAGAGCGCGGGCACCGCTCTCGTCCCCTATGGCCAGGCGACGGGCCTCGACGAAAACGACTACTTCGGCGCGCGGCAATTCGTTGGGAATGAGGAGCTTGGCTACAAGGTCGCTTTCTGCCAGCGCGATGTTGCCATCTATGGCGGGATGTTCCTTGCCGGCTTCGCCTTCGCCCTCTTCGGCCGGCGCATGAAGCCGATCTCGACGATCGCCTGGCTCGTCCTCGGCATTCTGCCGATCGCGATCGATGGCGGCACACAGCTTCTACAAGGTTTTCCAATCGTCGGCGCACTCGGACGCGAGAGCACGCCGCTGCTGCGCACCATCACGGGCGGGCTTTTCGGGATCATGAACGTCGCCTTCGCGTATCCCTACCTGCAAGAGTCGATGTCCGAGACGATCGCCGCCATTGTGCCTCGCCTCCAGGCCGCGCAGGCTTCTCCTCCTCGTCCCACCGCGTGACTCCCCAGAAGGCGAACGGAGGGAAGCGGCGCGCCCTTCGCTCGCCTGGGGAGATCTCGGATCCGACCCTCATCTCATCCTCAGCTTCATCGCTGAACCCGCGCGTTCGCACGGGGAAGAGGGTGATCGGTTACTGGGTGATCGGTTGGGCCGATTTCTTTGGGCAAACCCCATCGGTGTGGGGCAGACTCCGTCGATGCCGCGTAGGGGCGGCTCGCACCGGGAAGATCGCCCGGTACCTTCGGCGAGCCGCCCCTACATCGACAGCCGAGGGCATTACCGGCAAGGAGGCCGCGGTCCTCGGGGATCACCGAAGCCTTCCCTCTCGGGGGATGTCACGAGTCGACGCGGGGCGTGTCGTTTCCTACAAGCTGCCGTATGAGTGAGAAGTCCTGGTGATTCCTCGTGATAGCCACGGTTCGGCTGCGCGTCGCCGGCTCGGAATGACGGCTTGGCCATGGTAGACTCACGCCATGCCCTTTCATGACTCGGGGGGCGTTCGCTACTTCACTTTTGATTCACTCGACGCCTACGGCCTGCGCCACGGAGTGGTCGGCCGTCGGGGCGGCGTCAGCCCCGCACCGTGGAAATCCCTCAACCTCGGCGGCACCGTTGGCGACGCGCCCAAAAGGGTGGCGGAGAACCGCCGCCGGGCCTTCGATGCCCTGGGCCTCCGGCTGAGCTCGGCGTTCGACGTCTGGCAGGTCCATTCGGCCGACATCGTGCTTGCCGAGGAGCCACGGGCGAGCCAGCCGATCGTCCAGGCCGACGCGATCCTCACCCGCCGGCAGGGCGTCACACTCTTCATGCGTTTCGCCGATTGCGTGCCCGTCCTGCTCTTCGATCCGGCCCGCCGGGCAGTTGGGCTGGTCCACGCAGGCTGGCTGGGCACCGTCCGCAGAACCCTATCGGCCGCAATCCGGGCGATGGTGCAATCCTTCGGGACGAAACCGGAGGAACTGCTCGCCGGAATTGGCCCTTCGATCGGGCCCGACCACTACGCGGTGCGAGAAGACGTGGTCGGCCAGATCCGATCGTCCCTCGGTCCTTCCGCTGAGAATCATCTCCGCGCTCGCGACGGGAGCGTGCATCTCGACCTCTGGTCGGCCAGCCGGGCGCTCCTGGAAGCGGAGGGCGTTCGAAAGATCGAGGTGGCCGGGCTCTGCACCGCCTGCGACACGGCCGAATGGTTTTCGCACCGGGCCGAGGCAGGAAAGACGGGCCGCTTTGGCGCCGTGATCTCGCTGGAGACGTGAGGCGGGGCGTGGCTGCAGAGAGGCGCGACCTGGCGCATAACTTGGCGAGCGTGCGCGCCCGGATCGCGGCGGCCGCCAGGCGCGCCGGGCGGCCTGCCGAGCGGATTCAGATTGTCGCCGTCACCAAGAACCAGCCGATCGACCTGGCCCGCGAGGCCTTCGTTCTGGGTGTCCGGGATTTCGGGGAGAATCGCGTCGAGGAGGCTCTGCCGAAACAGGCCGCCCTGACCGACCTGGAAGGCATCCGCTGGCACATGATCGGCCACATCCAAAGCCGGAAGGCTCGTCAGGTTGTTCCCGGCTTCGCTTTGATTCACTCGGTGGACCGGCTGAAGATTGCTGGGGCCCTCGACCGCCACGCGGGGGAAGCAGGCCGGCGCCTGACGGTCCTCGTCGAGTGCAACGTCTCGGGCGAGGCCAGCAAAGAAGGGTGGCCGCTGGCGGATCGAAGCGGCTGGGACCATGTCATCGGTTCCCTCCGCGAGGTCTGCGCCTTGCCTCACCTCGACGTCCGTGGGCTGATGACGATGGCGCCCTGGACCGAGCGCCCCGAGGCTGTCCGACCGGTCTTCGCTCGCTTGCGCGAGCTGCAGGGATTCCTGGCGGCCCGTCTCCCGGGCTCGTGGGACGAGCTCTCGATGGGAATGACCGATGATTTCGAAGTGGCGATCGAGGAAGGGGCGACGATCGTTCGCATCGGCCGGGCCATCTTCGGAGAGCGCCTGGGGCCGGCCCAGGGGAGCCCGGTTGTGGGATAATAGCCGCCTGGTGTGCATCCGGGCGGGATGGACGGAATGAACGTCATCATCGTGACCATTCAGCTCGTCGCGGCCGGGCTGACGCTGTTGATCCTGGCCGACATGATCGTGAGCTTCGCGCTCGCCCCCTGGCATCCTTTCCGGCGCACGCTGGATTCGTGGACGGCGCCGATGCTGGCCCCGATCCGCCGCGTGCTCCCACCCATCGGGATGCTCGATTTCAGCCCGGCCGTTCTGGTGATCCTGATCCAGCTTGCGAAGGAAGTGCTTGTCACCCTGGTGCGGAGCCTGGGTTCCTAGCCATGCCGCGTCGCCGATTCTTCCTTCACGACGGCAAGCACGGTGCCGCGCTGACGG
Source organism: Anaerolineales bacterium (assembly GCA_035288185.1). Lineage (GTDB taxonomy): Bacteria > Chloroflexota > Anaerolineae > Anaerolineales > E44-bin32 > DATEAV01. Next base: position 8,734 of record DATEAV010000297.1, read on the forward strand.
TGCGCGTGACACCCCGAGCCAGGCGCAACGAGCTTGCCGGTATTCTCGAAGACGGCACCTTGCGGGTGCGGATCAGCGCTCCGCCCGTGGAGGGCAAAGCCAATCTGGCGCTGGTGACCTTCCTGGCGATGGCTCTTGGCGTGCGCAAGAACCGGATCGAGATCGTCGCCGGGCAGAAGGGGCTCGACAAGATCGTGTCGATTCT
>DATEAV010000298.1:0-19766 GCA_035288185.1 Anaerolineales bacterium
CGGGGCGAGGCATGCCTCGCCCCGACGATGCAGATGGAGGGAACCGCGGCTTAGAACAGCCCTATGACACGGCCGGTCTTCAGGTCGAGATCGACATCGTAGAACACGGGCCGCGTGGGGAGACCGGGCATGGTGCGCATCTCACCCAGAAGTGGGTAGAGGAACCCGGCGCCCACCGAGGCACGGATGTCTCGGATCGGGACCTTGTAGCCCTTCGGCACGCCCTTGAGCGCCGGATCGTGGCTCAAGCTGAGGTGCGTCTTGGCCATGTTCATGGGCAGCTTGTCGAAGCCGAGCTTGGTGTAAAGCTCAATCTTCCTCTCGGCCTCCGGCGAGTATTCGACCCCATCGGCGCCGTAGATCTGGGTGGCAATCGTCTCGATCTTCCTCTTGATCGACCACTCGAGCGGGTAGAGGAACCGGAAGTTCGCCGGCTTCGTGACCGCCTTCACGACGAGCTCGGCCAACTTGAGCGCGCCCTTGCCGCCGTCCATCCAGTGGGTGCAGACAACGGCGTCTTCGGCGCCGGCCTCGACCGCGGCCTTGCGCACCAGCTCCACTTCGGCCGGCGTGTCGGCGGCAAAGGAGTTCACCGCGACGACGACGGGGATGCCAAACTTCAAGACGTTCTTGATGTGGTGCTGCAGGTTTGGCAGGCCTTTGCGCAGCAGGTCGAGGTTTTCGTCGGTATAGGCCGGATCGAGCGGCTTGCCTGCCACTACCCGCGGCCCGCCGCCGTGCATCTTCAGAGCGCGCACGGTGGCTACGAGCACGACGCAGTTCGGGATCAGCCCTGAGGCGCGGCATTTGACGTCGAAGAACTTCTCCATACCGATGTCGGCACCGAAGCCGGATTCGGTGACGACGTAGTCCGCTAGCTTGAGCGCGATCCGGTCGGCGATGATCGAGGAGTTGCCGTGGGCGATGTTGGCGAAGGGTCCGGCGTGCACGAAGACCGGGGTGCCCTCGAGCGATTGCATCAGCGTGGGCTTGATGGCGTCCTTCATCAGGACCGTCAGCGCGCCGCCGGCGCCTAGGTCGTCGGCCGTGACGGCCTCGCCCTTCTTGTTGGTGCCGATGACGATGCGTCCGAGCCGGTCGCGCAGGTCAGCCAGGTCGGTGGTCAGAGCCAGGATGGCCATGATCTCACTGGCGACCGTGATGTCGTATCCGGTCTCCCGGGTCATGCCCTTCTCTTCGGGGCCCTGGCCGATGGTGATGCGGCGCAGGAAGCGGTCGTTCGTGTCGACCACCCGCTGCCAGGTGATGCTGGCCGGATCGATGTCGAGGCGGGCGAAGCGCGAGCGCTCTTCGGGGGTGAGCGTCTCGGGATCGCTCTTGTTGATCCCGAGCTTCTTGAGCCTGCGGAGCATGATCGGGGCGAAACGGCGCTTGCCCTTCTTGTCCTTGGGGCACAGGGCGTTGAAGAGCTTCTCGTCATCCTGCTCGCGCTCGTGAAACATCCGCGCGTCGATCGCCGCAGCCAGCAGATTGTTGGCGGCGGTGATGGCGTGGATGTCGCCGGTGAGGTGGAGGTTGAAGTCCTCCATCGGGATGACCTGGCTGTACCCGCCGCCGGCCGCGCCGCCCTTGATCCCGAAGGTCGGCCCCTGGCTCGGTTGGCGGATGCAGGTAAAGACCCGCTTCCCCAGCTGAGCCCCCAGCGCCTGGCTCAGGCCCATCATCGTCGTGCTCTTGCCCTCGCCCAGGGGCGTCGGCGTGATCGCGGTGACGTCGATGTACTTGCCGTTGGGGCGGTTCTTGAGGCGCTCGAGGATGCTCAGCTCGACCTTGGCCTTGCGCAGGCCGTGCAGTTCGAGTTCGGAGGGCCGGATTCCGACCTCGGCCGCGATCTCGATGATCGGCTTGGGGGTGACCGCCTGCGCGATCTCGATGTCCGAGGGAACGGGTCGGAGGAGCTTGAGCTTGATCGGCTTGTAGGGGAGCTTCGGTTTCTTGGCGGCCCGCGCTTTTGCGACAGCCCTCTTGGCAGCGGGCTTGCGGACGGGCTTCTTCTTCACGGCGGGCTTCTTCTTGGCAGTACTCTTCTTCGCAGGCATGGTGGGGATCTCCTCGTTCGCAGTTACGCGGCGGCCAGGCCGCCCGGCGGATGGTCTGGGGGTAGTGTGCCCTCACTTGCGCCTCGGAGCAAGCGACAAACCTACCCTCGCACCGTCGTCATGTATCACCTCCCTCAGGCATGCGCGCGAGAGCCACGCTAAAGAAGAGGGCAACTCTGCGCGCCCCACGCGCCTGGGGTATTCACCCCATTGGCTTTGCACCGCGGGATGACCCTCGCAACAAGCGGTGACCTCTGTCACTCAGCCTAGATGCGAGATGACCGTAACATGCTCGTGACAGCAGTAACAAATGGGACCCTAACTGTCGACATGGCGAAAAGCGCCGGCCGCGGTGCCGCGTGGGCACGCCGCGAAGCGGCTGACCAGGGCCCACATCAGGTGGATCGTGGTGGGAACCGCAACGGGGAGCCACATCGTCATTGAACGGGTGAACGACAGACCGGGAGACCACACGCCGGCATGCGGTCGAACCTCCCAGGGCTCCAGACCACGCTACTCACCGTCGACGAGCAGGCTTCTCGGCTCCCGGGTTCACCCATCTAGAGCAAGACGAGCCGTCGTCCGCCGGCCCCCACCTCGGCTTATTTCATCCGCCTCGGCCTCCATGGGCGAGTCACACCACACCCTTCATGCCTCCGGCCCCGAGGCTCGGCCCGGCGTTTCTTGGTGCCGGCGGCACATTCCCCCGCGGCCACGCCTCCTCACCGTCAGCCCCACCCATCGCGGGGCCGTGATCCTTCCAGAGCCGCGATTGTCGAGGACGCCAGAGCCAATCTGGTTTGCGCGATGCAGGAGGCGGAACGGGACCGAGTGCCATCGCTTCGGCGCCGGCCATGATTTGACGCAGGCCATCCGCCCGTCGTTCGGAGCGTTTCGGCTTTGGGAGCACAGGCAAGTCCTGGGAGGTGAACCTTGGCCTTGAGCGCTGGAAGCCCTCCGGTCGCATCGACCAGCGAAGCCTTCTTCGGCAAGCTGTACGAATCCAAAGATGGTGAGCGGATCCGACGGTGCCTGCAGTGCGGCGACTGCAGCGGCGTTTGCCCGTACGGATATCTCATGGAGTTCCCGCCCAGCCGCATGATCACCCGGCTCCGCGCCGATGAGTTTGATGAGGTGCTCGCCTCCGATGCCATCTGGCTCTGCCTCTCCTGCTACGCCTGCACGCAGGTTTGCCCGAAACAGATCCCCCTCACCACCTCCCTGATGACCCGGGCAAAGGAAGAGCTCCTGCTGGCAGGCCGCGTGCCGGCGGAGCTTCAAGCCGCCCTGGAGAACTCGCAGCGATACGGCAATGTCCTCGGGCAATCGCCTCGCAAGCGATCCGAGTGGGCCAAGGGCCTCACCCCTCCGGTTCCGGTCTTGAGCAAGGAGCATCCATCGACGGAAGTCCTCTGGTTCGTGGGTGACTATCCCTCCTATCACGCGCGCGTTCAGGGAGTGAGCCGGGCCCTCGCTAAGATCTTCCATGCCCTGGGCGTCGACTACGCTATCCTGGGCGCCGACGAGGTAAGCGACGGCGACTCCCAGAGGCTGGCGGGCGAGCGGGGTCTCTTCGAGATGCTGGCCTCGAAGAACAGCCAGGCTTTCGGCAAGTACAAGTTCTTCGCCATCGTCACCAGCGATCCACACGCGTACAACGCATTCAAGAACGAATACCCGGGCCTGGGGATCTCCTATCCGGTCTGGCACCACACGGAATTCCTGGCCGATCATCTCGACGCCCTCCGGCCGCTCCTGACGCGCGAGGTGAAGGCACGCGTCGCTTTCCACGACCCATGCTACCTGGGCCGCGCCAATGGGATCTATGAGCCGCCGCGTGAGCTGCTGGGCGCAATCCCGGGCATCGAGCTCGTCGAGATGGCCCACAATCGAACGATGAGCCTGTGCTGCGGAGGGGGCGGCGGTGGGATGTGGCTCGATGGGTTTCATTGGGAGAAGGCTCACACGCGCACGTCGGAGTGGCGTGTTCAGGAAGCCAGGACCGCCGGCGCCGACATCCTCGCCGTCGCCTGCCCCTATGAGCCGGTCCGGTTCGAAGACGCTGCCAAGGTGGTGCCAGGAGCCGAGGGCCTCCTCGTGCGAGACGTGGCCGAGCTCCTGGCAGAAGCATTGGGCGAATAGGGGAGGCTGCGGATGAACATCGTCGTGCCGGTGAGGCTCGTCCCCGATCTCGTGGAAGAGATCAACGTCGATCCGGGCGGAACCGCTCTGGACGCCTCCTGGCTCCGCCTGATCATCAACGAGTTCGACGACCATGCGATCGAGCAGGCAATCCTGCTCAAGGAGCGCGGCGGCGGACAGGTGTGCATCCTGGCTCCGTCGGTCGAGGGCGTGGACGACGTCCTTTTCACCGCGGCGGCCAAGGGCGCCGACCGACTTGTCAAGCTCGAGGGTCTCACCGATGTCGGGCTTAGCAGCCATGCCCTCGCCAGGGCATTGGCCCCCGCCATCCAGGCGCTTCAACCGGACCTGATCCTCACCGGGGTGCAGGCGCACACCGACCTGGATGGACCCGTTGGCCCGCTGATCGCGGAGAGCCTCGGCTTTCCTTATGTAGGCTATGTCGCCAGCGTCACCTTGCAGGCGGGGTCCGCCTCGGTCCGCAAGGAATACCCCGGGGGGCTTGTGGCGGGGATGGAGGTGAGGCTTCCCGCCGTCCTGGGGATCCAGGCCGCCGAGAAGCCGCCGCGCTACGTCGCGGTGAGCAAGGTGCGCCAGGCCATGCAGACCGCCCGAATCGAAACGCAGGCCGCCGGCGAGATCGATGCGAGCGGCGCCCTCGCGATCCAGCGGATGTTCCAGCCCGAGGCGGCTGGGCGGGCCACCATGATCGATGGGGAGCCCGCCGAGGTTGCGGACAGGATCCTTGAGATCCTGCGAGAGTCGGGGATTGTGTGAGGGGAGGCCTGTGATGAGCCAGGATGTCTTTGTCGTCATCGAACACCTTCGAGGCCGGGTCGCAGACATCTCCTACGTCATGCTTGCCGCCGCCCGTGCGCTGACCAAGGGGACCGGCGGACAGGTCGTGGCCGTCCTGCTGGGCGAGAACGTACAGGCCCTGGCAGCCCGGCTGGCGGCTGATCGGGCGCTATCCATCGAGCATCCGGCCCTGGCCGAGTTCACTCCCGACGCCTACCCTAAGGCTCTCGCGCCTCTCATCAAAGAGCACCAGCCTCGCGCCGTATTCCTGGGCAACACCTCGGTCGGCGCCGACGTGGCCAGCGTTCTATCCGCCCGTCTGGGCCTGCCGTTGGTGAGCTCATGCCTGCGGGTGACGGCGGAGCGCCGCCTCACGAGCCAGGTCTGCGGCGGGAAGATCATGGCCGAGACCGAGCTGCCCGAGACGACGACGCTGATCACCATGGTCCCGGGAGGATATTCCTCTGAGGAGGGGCAGAGCGATCAGGCCCCTGCCCTGTCGAGCGCACCCGCTCCCGCCCTCGACGACCTGCGCGTCACCCTCACTCAATACTATGAGCCCGAGGCCGGCGACGTGGACATTTCCAAGGAGCCTCTCCTGATCGCCGTGGGACGCGGGATTCAAAACGAAGGCAACATCGAGCTGGCGGAAGAGCTTGCCAAATCGCTGGGCGGCATCGTGTGCGCCTCGCGGCCCGTAGTCGACCAGGGATGGCTCCCGACGAGCCGGCTGGTGGGCAAATCCGGAAAACGCGTCAAGCCCAAGCTCTACCTCGCGCTTGGCATCAGCGGGGCGCCGGAGCACGTCGAGGCGCTCGCCGACAGCGAGATGATCATCGCCGTCAACACGGATCCTGCGGCGCCGATCTTCGCCGTGGCGAAGTACGGGGCGACGATCGATCTATTCGACCTGGTCCCCGAGCTCACCGAGCGCGCCCGCGCGGCCAGGCCGGCCTGAGAGCGAGGGATTGCGGATATGCCGATCCGGGAAACCTTCTGGAACATCCCCCACTGGGCTGAGATCGGCCAGTATGTACTGGCCTTTCTCACCGTAGCCGTCTTCACCTGGGGAGTGATCCGGCGCATCCTTCGATGGCGGATGGGGCAGCCTGCCCTTCGCTCGGAGCGATTCGGCAAGCGCGTGCGCCGGTTCGTCGCGCATGGCGTGGCCCAGCTCCGTACCGCAGAAGAAGGCTACCCCGGCATCATGCACCTCATGATCTTCTGGGGCATGGTCATGCTTCTCGTCGGGACGATCCTGGCGACCATCGATTGGGACGTCACCCGCCTCTTCTTCAGGTTCCAGTTCCTCATCAACGGGCTCTACTTGGTTTACGAACTGGTCCTGGATGTCTTTGGGTTGTTCGTCTTGGTGGGGCTGGGTATGGCGGCCTATCGCCGCTACCTCATTCGACCCGCCCGCCTGCAAGCGATCCCCTCGGGCTACCGCGCCTGGGAGGATGGCTACGTCCTCTGGATGCTGGCTCTGATCGTCGTGAGCGGCTACCTGGTGGAAGGACTTCGGATCGCCGTCGTGCGGCCGTCTTGGGCGGCGTGGTCCCCGGTGGGAAACGCCGTCGCCTCCGCCCTGACCTCGCTTGCCGATCCGACCAGCCAGGCCGTTCACCTTGCCATCTGGATCATCCACGGCGCTGCGGCGTTTGGCTTCATCGCCAGCCTGCCCTTCACCAAACTGTTCCATATCGTGGCCGCGCCTCTCAACATCCTGATCGGGCCGTTCCAGCCCGAAGGCGCACTCGCGCCGGCGCGCACGCACAGCGGCCCGGGCGTCCGGGCCTGGCAGGATTTCACCTGGAAGCAGATCCTGGACATCGAGGCCTGCGTCCGCTGCGGGCGATGCCAGGATCGCTGCCCCGCGTTCGCCAGCGGCATGCCCCTCTCGCCTCGCGACCTGATGATCAAGCTCGAGAGGCACCTGTGGGAGCGAGGCAATGGGCGTTCGTTGCATGGAGATGTCGTCACCGCCGAGGAGCTCTGGTCCTGCTCGGCGTGTCGAGCCTGCGTGCGCGCCTGCCCCGTCTTCGCCGACCAGTTGGGCGCGATCGTCGACCTGCGCCGCCACCTGGTCGTCGAAGGGACGATGGACACCCGCGTCCAGGAGGCCCTCGCCAATCTGGCGCGCTACGGCAACTCCTTTGGACAGTCGGAGCGGGCCCGCGCCAAGTGGACCCAGCCCATCGAAGCCAAGATCAAGGACGCCCGCCGGGAGCCAGTGGAGTATCTCTGGTACCTGGGCGACTACGCCTCCTATAGCGCCACGCTTGCCGATCTATCGCGCGCCACGGTCGAGGTCTTCCGCGCCGCCGGGCTCGATTTCGGGATCCTGTACGACGCCGAACGCAACGCCGGCAACGACGTCCGCCGGGTGGGTGAAGAGGGCTTGTTTGAGATGCTGCGGGAGAAGAACGAGGCCACTCTCGCGAAGTGCGACTTCAAAGCCGTCGTGACGACCGATCCGCACACATACAACACGCTTAAGAACGAATACCCCTCCCTGACAGGCAATGGCCGGGAGGTCTTGCACGCGACCGAATTGCTCGACCGGCTGATCACCTCAGGCAAGCTGCGGCCCAGCAAGAGGCTTGGCTACAGAGTCACCTACCATGACCCCTGCTACCTGGGGCGCCACAACGGCGTCTACGACGCCCCGCGCCGGGTGATCGAAGCCACCGGTTGTGAGCTGGTGGAGATGCCAAGGAATCGGGAACGGGCGCTGTGCTGTGGCGCCGGCGGGGGGCGCATCTGGATGGAAGAGGGCAAGGTGCGCGAGCGCCCGAGCGAATCTCGAATTCGCGAGGCCGTGGCGCTTGAGGGCGCCGAAGTGCTCGCCGTGGCCTGCCCCAAGGATGTCACGATGTATCAGGATGCCCTCAAGACCACGGGGCATGCCGAGCGGCTGAAAGTGAGGGATGTTGTTGAGCTGGTTCGCGAGGCTCTGTAGCGTGGAGAGGAGGACGCGGGCCGCAGCTTGAGCTCCTCGATGCCGGGGCCATCTCACGCCACGGGCAACTCGTGCGAAGGGCGGCGGATGCCGGCGCATGGGAGGCCTGCGGCCGGGCCCCTCCACCCGCTCGATTTGGGGAGCAGCGGCGTACGCGGTAGGCGGCTGTGAGGTTTCTCTACCTGCGGCGACGGGGCCTGCGCTCACCGATCGCCACCAAGCTGATCCTGAGCTTCCTGCTGGTGATTGCCGTCATCAGCGTGGCCTTCATGGCGGCCGGAGTGCGACTGATCCGGAATCGCATCGTCGCCGAGGCCCAGGAAAAAGTGCGTCACGATCTCAACGCCGCCCGAGAGATCTACCTTGGCGAGCTAAGACATGTGAGTGACGTGATTCGTTTCACTGCAGACAGGACCCTTCTGATTGATATGCTTCTTTCGGGGGACGCGGATTATGCCGTGGCCGAGCTTCTGCAGGTGTTGGGCCGGGAAGGCCTCGACTTCCTGACCGTCACCGACGTGAACGGGATCGTGCTCTTGCGGACGAGCAATCCCGCTTCCGTAGGTGACAGCCAGCTCCATGACGAGCTCGTCCGGGCGGTCATCGAGACCGGCGAGCCCGTTGCCGGCACAGTCATCGTGCGGGCCGAGGACCTGCAGCGGGAATCTCCCTTGCTTGCTGAGCGGGCTCGCATCCCGCTCATCGACACGCCGATGGCCCGGGAGAGGCCGGAAGACGAGGAAACAGACGGCATGGTTCTCAAAGCCGCCGCCCCCGTGATCGACGACCTGGGGCAGATGATCGGCATTGTGTATGGCGGGATCCTGCTCAACCAGGACTTCGGCATTGTCGACCAGGTCAAGCAGACCGTCTATGAGGACATGACGTACCGGGGCCAGGACATCGGAACAGCCACGATCTTCCAGGACGACGTCCGCATCTCGACCAACGTCCGCAATGCCGATGGCACGCGAGCGATCGGGACGCGGATCGCCGAAGACGTCTACGACCGAGTTGTGCGTGAAGGGCTGCCCTGGATCGGAAGAGCCTTCGTCGTCAACAACTGGTACATCACGGCCTACGAACCGATCACCGATATCAACGACCGGATCATCGGCATCCTCTACGTCGGCGTGCTCGAGCAGAGGTATCTCGATATCGAAAGAGAAACCGTGCTCGTCTTCCTGGGGATCACCCTTCTCGGGGCGTTTGTCTCTATGGCGCTCTCCTACGTCGTGGCCCGCAGGATCTCAGTCCCCGTCCGTAAGCTGGCTTCTGCCGCCCGGGAGGTGGCCCAGGGCAACCTGGAAACGAAGGTCGAGATTGTATCCGGTGATGAGCTTGGGGAGCTGGCCGAGGCCTTCAACGTGATGGCCACCGCCCTGAAAGAACGCGACGAGAGGCTGAAGGATTACACCACCAAGCGGATCATCGAGACCGAACGCCTGGCCCTCATCGGGCAGCTCTCGGCCAACGTTGCCCATGAGCTCAACAACCCCCTGCAGGGGATTGTGACCTACTCCCATCTCCTGCTCGAGCGCCTGCCGTGCGAGGACTCCACGACCGCCTCGATCCGCAAGATCGTCGCCCAGGCCGACCGGTGCCGCGAGATTATCCGGGGTCTGCTTGATTTCTCGCGCCAGCGAAAACCGGATAAGACGGTGTGCAGCCTGAACTCCGTTCTCCTGGATTGCCTCTCCTTGGTGGAGAACCAGGCCTCGTTCCACAACATCACCATCGAGAAAGACCTGCAGGCCGATCTGCCGACGGCCGTCATCGACCCCTCCCAGATCGAGCGGGTGATCATGAACATGATCATCAACGCCTCCGAGGCGATGGAGGCAGGCGGCCGCCTGCGGATCGCCACCCGGCATGATCCGCGGCTGCATCAGATCGAGGTGGAATTCAGCGACACAGGGCACGGCATCCCGCAGGAGCACCTCGACAAGATCTTCGACCCGTTCTTCACGACCAAGGAGGTCGGCCATGGGACGGGGCTGGGGCTGGCCATCAGCTACGGGATCGTGCGAGAGCACCACGGGACGATCTCGGTGGAGAGCGAGGTCGGCAAGGGAACGACCTTTCTCATTCGATTGCCGATGAGTGCGGAAGAAGAAGGTGTCGGGCGTGGAGAACGAGTCCCGGTTGCTGATCATTGACGACGAGGACGTCGTCCTGGATTCCTGCACCCAGATCCTGGAGGGCGGGCCCTACAGGCTCGCCACGGCCAAGGACGGGGAAATGGGGCTCCGGCTCGTTCAGGAGATCCAGCCAGACCTGGTCTTCGTGGATCTCAAGATGCCGGGCCTTTCGGGATTCGAGGTGCTCGAGCGCATTCAAGTCGCGGATCCTTCCATCGTCACGGTCGTGATCACCGGATATGCGACGGTGAGCTCGGCTGTCGACGCCATGAAACGCGGCGCATATGATTTCCTTCCCAAACCGTTCACCCCAGACGAGTTCCGTCTGATCACCCAACGCGGACTGGAGAAAAGGAAGCTGGTTCTCGAGACCATGGCGCTGCGAAGGGAGAAGGCGTTGCTCCAGGAGCACTTCGCGGCCATCGTCTCCCATGAGCTGAAGTCGCCCTTGGGATCGGTGCAGCAGAATCTCTTTGCGCTATCTCAGGAGCTGGCCGGATCGCTCACCGAGTACCAATCGGCCCGATTGGAACGCATGAAATCCTCCATCGACGTGCTCCTGAAGCTGATCCACACCTGGCTGCGGGCCTACTCCGCCGACCTTGAGGGCATCCAGCAGACCTTCGGCCCCCTGGCGGTGGGTGACGTGATCGCGAAGGCGATCGAGATTGTCCAGCCGCACGCCGTACGCAAGGATGTCGAGATCCGGCCAACCATCGAAGGGGCCCTGCCCTCGGTCTCGGGGGACGAGGGGACGTTGGTGGAGGCCCTGGTCAACCTGCTGGGGAACGCCGTGAAGTTCTCCCGCCTCGGCGGGCTGGTGAACGTGGCTGCATCCAAAGATGGCCCGAAAGTCGTCATCACCGTCGCCGATCAAGGCGTGGGCATCGCCAGGGAAGACCTGCCCTTCGTCCTGGGCGGTTTTCACGTGGGGCGCCCCGGCCCGGAGGCGGAGCGAGGCAGCGGGCTGGGCCTGGCCATCACCCGGCGGATCGTCGAGGCTCACCGCGGTTCGATCTCGGCCAGGAGCGAGCTGGGCAAGGGCAGCACCTTCACGATCCACCTGCCCGCCCTTTCGCCCAACGCCAACGGCCGGGCAGGCCCGGAAACGGAACTGGCGAGGGACTCTCAGAAGGAGGCATCGCATGAGTCCACGTAAGAGGTTGCTGGTCATTGACGACGATCCGGATTTCGTGGACGGGATCAAGTCGATTCTCGTCGGTGCGGATTACGACGTGGACGTGGCCTACAATCCAAAGACCGGTCTCCAGGCGCTGCAGGCCAAGAGCTACGACCTGCTCCTCCTGGACATCATGATGGGCCGAGGCGCGGAAGGCGTCATGATCGCGCGCAAGATCCGCAAGGATCCCAAGCTCAGGGAGCTGCCGGTGCTGATCATCACTGGCATCCGCGAGCAGATCGCCTTTCTTTTCCCGGGCGGCCCGATGCACCCGCACTTCGTGCCCGTGGATGAGCTGGTGGAGAAGCCGGTGGAACCGAAGCTTCTCCTCGAGCGGGTGAGTGCCCTGCTCCAGGCAGCCGAGGCCAGGAAGGCCGAGGCGGCCCGCGGCTGAAGCGCGGCATCGATGCATCGCTCAGGTCATCGCCCCCCGCCCCCTCCCACCCGTCGCTGGCCCCATGCCGAGGCGCTCGTGTCGACGCAGGGGTGAGGGCCCATCCAAGGAGACGTCATGGCGGCCAGACCATCTTTCAGCGGCGAGATCTCCAACATGCTTCACGCCTCTCACGGCAACCCGATCGAGGCGTGCATGCAATGCGGCACGTGCTCCGGCACCTGCCCGGTGGCCACATTCATGGACCACACGCCGAGGCGCCTGATCGGATTGATCCGCGCCGACTTCAAGGACGAGGTCCTCGCCAGCAACACCTACTGGTTCTGCGCCTCGTGCTATCACTGCACCGTTCGCTGCCCGAAAGGCATCGATATCGCCGAGTTGATGTATGCCTTGAAACGCTACTCGATGTGGAAGGGTCGCTACCAGGAAGGACTGATCGGCCCGGTGTTCTCAGAGGCTTTCGTGAAGATGATCCTGAGAAGCGGGCGATCCTACGAGCCGGTCCTCGCCCCCTCCTATATGCTCAGCTTCAATCTACGGGAGTTCCTCCAGGAGGCGCAGACGGCGACGAGCCTGATGCTCAAGGGCCGCCTGCCATTGCTCCCGCCTCGAATCAAGCGCCTGGAGAGATTCCGTCGGATGGTCGACCGCATTATTCCAATCGGAGGGGCATCATGAAGAAGTTTGCCCTGTTCCCCGGGTGTTCCCTCGAGAAGATCGCCTCCTCCTACCACCATTCCGCCCTGGAGGTCGCCCGCGCCTTGGGGCTCGAGCTCCAGGAGCTGGACGACTGGAACTGCTGCGGCGCCACTGCCTACTTCCACGTCGACGAGCTTCTGGCCTACACGCTCAGTGCGCGCAATCTGGCGCTGGCCGAGAAGGAGGGCCTGGACGTCGTGGCCCCTTGCGCCGCCTGCTTCAAGAACATGTACTTCACCAACGCCCACCTGAAGGCCGACCCGGAGCTGGCCGAACACATCAACTTCGCCCTCGAAGAGGACGGCCTGCGTTTCGATGGCAAGATCGCCGTCCGGCACCTTCTGGAGCTCCTGGCCACCGAGGTGGGGCCGGAGGCCATCCGCTCCCATGTCACCAACCCGCTGGAGGGCCTGCGGGTCGTGCCCTACTACGGCTGCCAGACGGTGCGCCCGCGCAAGGCCGACGAAGACGTGGAGCAGCCGCAGTTCTTCGAGGCGATCCTCGTCGCAGCGGGAGCGACGCCCGTCGACTTCCCCTATAAGCTCCGTTGCTGCGGTGGCTCGCTCCTGATCACCAACCGGCATGCAGCCCTCAGCCTGGTGCGCGACCTGCTCCAGGCAGCCCAGGCGCGCGAGGGAGCGATCATCGCCACGGCATGTCCGATGTGCCAGGTCAATCTGGAGTGCTACCAACAACAGGTGAATCTGGAGTTTGGGACCGATTTCTCCACGCCGGTCGTCTACTTCACGCAGCTTCTCGGCCTGGCTCTGGGGGTTCCCCCCAGGCGGCTCGAGTTCGGGAAGGAGCTGGTCGCCCTGGCCCCGATCTCGCCCTTCGCCGAGAAATTGGCTCATCAGGCGGCCTGACCGTGCGAAACGCCTTGAGGCCTTCGAGGAGGCGCTCTTCCCCCCGCCCGACTCCCCGGGCGGGACGGCAGACGCTCGTCATGGAGGTGAATCCCTGCGGCTTCTCCGATCGGGCGCGAGAGCCTGCGCCTCACCACCTTAGCCGCTGGATGCCCCGCACCGGGCGCGCCCCTGGCCGAGGGCGGGAAGCGAATCCAGGAAAGGAACGGAATCCGTGAGCGAGAGAGTCGGCGTCTACATCTGCCACTGCGGGAGCAACATCGCCGGAAAGGTCGACGTGGCTGGCCTGGCGCAATGGGCCGGCCAAAGCCTCGAAGGCGTCGTTGTCGCTCGCGACTACAAATTCATGTGCTCTTCCCTGGGCCAGGAACTGATCCAGGAAGACATCCGCAAGGAGGGCCTCACCCGGGTCGTGGTGGGCGCGTGTTCCCCCCACTTGCACGAAAAGACCTTCCGTAAGGCATGCGCCTTCGCGGGGCTCAATCCCTACCTGTGCCAGATGGCGAGCCTGCGCGAGCAGGTCTCGTGGGTCACCGAAAACCGGGCGGCGGCGGACGCGAAGGCCCGGGCGCTAATTGCCGCCGCCGTTGGACGCGTCCAGCTCCAGGAGCCTCTGGAGCCCTCCGAGGTTCCGGTGAATCCCAACACGCTCGTCGTGGGTGGCGGTATCGCCGGGATCCAGGCCGCGCTCGAGCTTGCCGACGCCGGCCACCGCGTCTTCCTGGTGGAGCGAGAGCCCTCGATCGGCGGGCACATGGCCCAATTCGACAAGACCTTCCCCACCCTCGATTGCTCGGCCTGCATTCTCACGCCGAAGATGTCCGACGTCGGCCAGCACGACAACATCACCCTGCTGAGCTACGCCGAGGTGGAGGAGGTGACGGGCTTCGTCGGGAGCTTTAGCGTGCGCGTCCGGAAGAAGGCGAGATACCTCAAGGAAGACGCGTGCACCGGATGCGGCATTTGCATCGAGAAGTGCCCGTGGAAGGTGCGGGACGACGTGTTCGAGGCTGGCCTGGGCAACCGCAAGGTGATCTACCGGCCGTTCCCTCAGGCCATCCCGAAATACCCGGTGATCGATCGGGAGAACTGCGCCTTCTTCAAGAAGGGCACCTGCAAGGCCTGCGAGAAGTTCTGCCCGACGAATGCCATTGACTTCGAGCAGCAAGACACCTACCTCGACCTGGACGTCGGCAACATCGTCCTGGCCACCGGCTTCGATCCGTTCGACGCCAAACGAATTCCGCAGTACGGCTACGGCCGCTACCCCAACGTCTTCACCAGCCTCGAATTTGAGCGCATGTGCAACGCGGCCGGGCCCACAGAAGGCAAAGTTCTGCTGCGCGACGGGAAGACGGAGCCCAAGTCGATCGCCGTTGTGCACTGCGTCGGCAGCCGCGATCAGAATCACCACCCCTACTGCTCGGCGATCTGCTGCATGGCGGCGCTGAAATTCGGGCACCTGGTGATGGAGAAGACGTCCGCCGAGGTGACCTCGTGCTATATCGATATTCGCACGCCGGCCAAAGGCTATGAGGAGTTCTACGATCGCCTGCTCGAAGAGGGGATGAAGTTCATCCGCGGCAAGGTGGGCGAGGTCAGCGACGCGGCCCGGCTCCCCGGCGAAGAGGGCAAGCTGATCGTTCAAGTGGAAGATACGCTGCTCGGCAAGCAGCGGCGCATCCCGGTCGACATGGTTGTGCTCATGACCGCCCTCGAGCCGCGCTTCGACGCCCGCGAGGTGGGCCTGCGATTCGGGATCTCGTGCAGCATAGACGGCTGGTTCACCGAGCGCCATCCGAAGCTCGATCCGGTGGCGACGATGACCGACGGGATCTTCATCGCCGGGGCCTGCCAGGGGCCGAAAGATATCCCCGCCTCGGTGGCTCAAGGGGCGGCCGCCGCCGCCCGGGTGCTGGGGATGATCACCAAGGGCACCGTGCTGATCGAGCCCGTGGTGGCCACGATCAACGCCGAGCGCTGCTCCGGCTGTCGCATCTGCAACAACCTGTGCCCGTTCAACGCCATCGACTATCTGGCCGAGGATGGGGTGAGCAAGGTCAATCAGGCCCTATGCAAGGGCTGCGGCACGTGCGTGGCCGCCTGCCCCGCCCAGGCCATCACCGGGGCCCATTTCAGCAACGCACAGATCTTCGCCGAGTTGGAAGGGCTGCTGTACGACGCGGTCGGCGCCGCCCCCGTGCCGGCAGCCGTCTAGAGAGGACCACCACGATGAGTGAAGAACGCTTCGAACCTCTGATCGTCGGCTTCTTTTGCAACTGGTGCTCCTACCGGGCGGCCGACCTGGCGGGCACGGCGCGCATCAAGTACGCGCCCAACGTGCGCATCATCCGCGTGATGTGCAGCGGCCGGGTGGATCCCACGTTTGTCCTCAAGGCTCTGGCCCGCGGCGCCGACGGCGTGATGATCGCCGGCTGCCATCCGGGCGAGTGCCACTACCTCGAACAGAACTACAAGACCATGCGCCGCTACTCCATGCTCCGCCACATGCTGGGAGTCATGGGCCTGGAACCGGAGCGCGTCCGCCTGCAATGGGCCTCGGCGGCGGAGGGCGTCCAGCTGGCGGCAGCCATCGATGAGATGGTCGAGCAGGTGCGCAAGCTGGGCCCGCTCAACTGGCCGGGGATCTGGTCGGAAGACGGGGGCCGGCTGGAGGCCATCGAACGGTTGGCTGAGGAACACGCCGAGGCGATGGAGGTGAAGGCATGAGCACCAAGCCCAAGCTGGCACTCTATTGGGCGGCATCCTGCGGAGGCTGCGAGATCGCCGTCCTGGCAATCGACGACAAGATCCTCGAGGTGGCCAAGGCGTTCGATATCGTGCTGTGGCCCGTCGCCATCGACGCCAAGGTCCGGGATATTGAAAACCTTCCCGATCAAAGCATCGATGTCTGCCTCTTCAACGGCGCCGTTCGCAACAGCGAGCAGGAATACATGGCGCAGCTGCTCCGGCGCAAGTCGAAGTTCCTGGTGGCTTTCGGCTCCTGCGCCCACGAGGGCGGCATCCCCGGCCTGGCCAACCTCTATGGCCGGGATGAGATCTTCCAGTACGTCTACATCAACTGCCCCTCGGTGGACAACCCCGACGGCGTCCTCCCCAGGCCGGAGACCCAGGTGGCCGAGGGCACGCTCCACATCCCTGTCTTCTACGACACCGTCAAGACACTCGACCAGACGGTGGAGGTGGACTACTACGTCCCCGGCTGCCCGCCCGAGGCGGATAACATCTGGGCCATCCTGCAGGCCGTCGTCGCCGGGCTTGGCGGCGCGCCCCTGCCTCCCCCCGGCACCGTCCTCGGAAAGGAAACCACGGTCTGCGATGAGTGCATCCGAACGCGGACGGAGAAGAAGATCAAGGCGTTCCAGAGGACGTGGGAGATCATCCCCAACGAGACCGAGTGCCTGCTGGAGCAGGGGCTGGTCTGCTGCGGGATCGCCACGCGCGCCGGCTGCGGCGCCCTGTGCCCCAAGGTCAACTCGCCCTGCATCGGCTGCCACGGCGCCAATGCCGACGTCGAGGATCTCGGGGCCCGCATGATGTCGGCCCTCTCCTCCGTCATCGATTCGAACAACCCCGAGGAGATCGACCGCATTATTGGCGAGGGTATTCCCGACCCGGTGGGCAGTTTCTATCGCTTCAGCCTGCCGGCCAGCCTGCTCCGACGCAAACACCTTGTTTCCGACGGCAACGGGCGGAAGACCTAGGCCCGGGAGAGTGAGATGATGCAGCGTATTTCGATCGACCCAATCACGCGCCTGGAAGGCCACGGCAAGATCGACATCTTCCTCAACGAGGAGGGCAACGTCGCCAACGCCTACTTCCAGATCCCTGAGCTGCGCGGCTTCGAGAAGTTCTGCGTCGGGCGGCCGGCGGAGGATATGCCCAACCTGACCGACCGCATCTGCGGCGTCTGCCCCGAGGCTCACCATATGGCCTCGGCCAAGGCGCTCGATGCGTTATGGCATGTCGAGCCGCCGCCCACGGGCAAGAAGCTGCGCGAGCTGATGTATAGCATCTTCTACGCCACCGATCACACGACCCATTTCTACGCCCTCGGCGCACCCGATTTCATCGTCGGGCCAGACGCGCCTGTCGCCGAGCGCAACATCCTGGGCGTGATCGCCAAGGTGGGTATGGAGGTGGCGGGCAAGGTGCTCAAGATGCGCCGCGACGGCCACAACCTGATCCAGATGATGGCCGCCCGCCGTGTCCAGCCCAACTGGGCGCTCCCCGGCGGCGTCAGCCGCGGCATCAACGAGGAACAGCGGACGGAGATCGAGGCCCGAGGCCGGGAGGCGATCGAGTTTGCCCTCTTCTCCCTCCAGGCGTTCCGCGATATTGTCCTCGCCAACAAGGCCTACGTCGATCTGATCCTGGGCGATATCTACCTCCACCGCACCTATTCCATGGGTACGGTCGACGCCAACAACAAAGTGAACTTCTACGACGGGATGATCCGAGTCGTGGATCCGGAGGGCAAGGAATTCGTCAAGTACCACCCCCGGGATTACCTGAGCAACATCGCCGAGCACGTCGAGCCCTGGACCTACCTGAAGTTCCCCTACCTGAAGAAGGTGGGCTGGAAGGGCTTCGTCGACGGCATGCAATCCGGGGTCTACAAATGCACGCCGCTCTCGCGCCTCAACGCCGCAGACGGCATGGCCACTCCTAAGGCCCAGGAGGCCTACGAGGAATTCTACAAGACCCTCGGCGGGAAGCCGGTGCACCACACGCTGGCCACCCACTGGGCGCGCCTTGTGGAGCTGCTCTACGCCACCGAGCGGTGGGTGGAGCTGGCGACGGATCCCGAGATCACCAGCCCCAATTTCCGCACCTTGCCTACCGCGACACCCGATGAGGGGATCGGCTGCGTCGAGGCGCCTCGCGGGACGCTCACCCATCACTACAAGACCGATGGGCGCGGCATCCTCACCGAGGTCAACCTCATCGTGGGGACGACCAACAACTACGCCCCGATCTCGATGTCGGTGAAGAAGGCCGCCGAGAAGTTGATCCAGAAGGGAAAGGTCAACCAGGGGACCTTGAACATGGTCGAGATGGCCTTCCGGGCCTACGATCCATGCTTCGGCTGCGCTACCCACTCGCTGCCTGGCCAGATGCCTCTCGAGGTTTCTATCCGCGACGATCAAGGACGCCTCTTGGAGGTGCTCAGGCAGAACGTGTTGGGGTAACGATCCGTGCGGCGGACGTGGGCTCAATCACCGGCGGGGGGCCAATGAGGTCCGGGCGTCTCCTGCCGGCGATCCGAGTGACAAGGGGCACGGGTCGCAGGAGGCGGCGAAAGGCGAGAAGCTAGAAGCGGAAATGACGTAGGCGCGCGCCCGGCGTTTCCGGGCCAAAGTTCCTGCCTGCGGCGTCGGATAAACCGATCGTGGACGGTCATCCCTGGCACGGTCGTCCCGGCGATGGCAGGCTGGCAGTGGAGAACGCGCCATGGCAGCCTCCGACAGAGACCAGATTCTCGGCCGGCTTGACGCGATCATCCGGCGTCGTCTGCCACTATCCGGCAACTGCGCCCTGGTGACATTCGAGTCGCTCCAGGAAGCCTTCGATCTCGAGGACGGCGCCGTCATCAAGGCACTCGCACCTTTCCCGGTGGTCGTGGGCGGCGGGGAGACGTGTGGCGTTGTCACGGGCGCCCTCATGGCCATCGGGCTGGCAATCTGTAGAGGCATCGGGGAGATCGACGCCAGGGCCAGGCATTTGGCGGCCGTCGAGCCGGCTTTGGCCTTCTTTCGGGAGTTCGAGAGGACCTATGGGAGCACGCGCTGCGCCGATATCGTCGAGGCGCTCTTCGGCGGTGCCTTCGATCTCCGGGACCACGAGCAGGCCATCGAGTGGCTTAGCTGCGGGCCGATCGATCGGTGCGGATCTGTCGTCGAGCGCGGGGCCAGGATCGCGGCCGAGAGCCTCCTTTCCTAGCCGAATGCGCACCCTCGTCCTCGGCCTGGGCAATCCCCTTCTGCGCGACGACAGCGTCGGGCTGCGGGTCGCTCAGGCGCTGCGCCCCAGCCTCGAGGGCATCCCGGGGCTCGACGTCGACGAAGACTATCACGGCGGGCTGCGCTTGATGGAACGTCTCGTGGGCTACGACCGCGCCATCATTATCGACGCCATCCGCTCGGGAGCTCCTCTCGGTACCTGTCACCTGCTCAACCCTCTCGACATGCCCACGCGTCACAGCGCTTCATCGCACGACATGGACCTGGCCACGGCCCTGGAGCTCGGGCGCCGCTCCGGCGCGTATCTCCCCCGCACCGAGGACGTGTTCCTGGTTGCCGTGGAAGTCGACGATGTCGAGACCTTTGGTGAGAGCCTCACCCCGGAAGTCGAAGCCGCAATCCCGACGGCCAGCTGGACCGTGCAGATGCTGCTGGACGGCGCACCGCGCCCGTCCGCCGCTCCACCCGACGCTTAGACCGCCTCCCCAACCTCCCCATCTCCCGCGGCTCCATCCCATCGAACGTCGCGCTCTGGCC
>DATEAV010000299.1:0-9781 GCA_035288185.1 Anaerolineales bacterium
TCGGGGCAGGTGTCGCCCCGGCGGGCCACATCGTCCCGATGTCCTTCGGGAGGGCTTCGCGGCCCGAACGGGGTGGGGGCAATCTAGGACGCCTCAACCCTGGAGAGGGATCCCAAGGGATCGCTTGGAGATTCGTTCACAGCTCAGCGCGGAGGGGGCGCAGAAACCCGGTTTCTGGGACACTTGTGATGGAAACCTGGGGCCCCAACCCTCTTCACGGAGTTGTCGTCGGCATGGGTAGGTCTCGAGCAGGGGTCGCTTGACGTCGGGGAACTACGTCCCTTCCAGCGCCTGCAGCCAGACGATCCAATCGCGTATGGCCCCGGATGGCTCCTCCGGTGAGATCATGAGGACAGGAAGCGCAAGGGGGTAGCGGCCGTCCTGCAAGGTCTCATCGCTGGGAAGCACGCCGTCGATCCGCACCAGCCGGGCGCGGTCGTCGGCGGCGGCGAGGGGGATCAGGCCGATCGCTCCCGTGTTCTGCGCCACGATGGTGAGCGCGGCCTCAGGGCTTGGAGCGAGAAACGCGCCTCCGCTCAGCGCGGCCCCTCCCATCACCTGGTCCTCAAACCCCGCGCGCAATCCGTCTCCCGGGAGGGGGATCACCGGCGAGACGGGTTCCGCAGGCCCTCCCAGGCTTGCCCACGTCTGCGCCCGACCGCTGAAGATCTGGGCGAGAGCCTCGAGATCCAAGGCACGGACCGGGTTCTCCGGGTTGACGATCACGGCGATGGCTTCCACGCCAACCGGCGCGGCGAACCAGCCCTCTGGCGGCGCGGATAGGGCAAGGATGGCGGCCACCTCGCCTTCGTCTGCAGCCTGAAGGGCGGCGGCCTCGGGCCAGATCTCCAGATCGA
The DNA here is from genome assembly GCA_035288185.1 of Anaerolineales bacterium. Classification (GTDB taxonomy): domain Bacteria; phylum Chloroflexota; class Anaerolineae; order Anaerolineales; family E44-bin32; genus DATEAV01. The sequence goes on from DATEAV010000299.1 coordinate 858, forward strand.
AATCGGGGACACCGGCTTCCTCGCGCCATGCGGCAAATTCCCGAAACGCGAAGGCCCCCAGCGCGGGGGTTACGGCGAGGCGCGCCGGTTGCGGCGGCAGGCTTGGGGTGGGGGCGGGGCCGCAGGCGGTGAGTGCCCCGAGGAGGAGGATAGCCTGCGCCCAAAGCCCGCGGGCCCGGTCAGGCATAGTAGCTCGCGATCAAGCCGGCTGCTCCGACAGCCAGGCAATACAGGGCAAAGGGCGCGAGTGGGCGGCGGGCGAGATACCCCATGAACCACCGGACCGAGAAGTAGCCGACAACGGCCGCGCTGACGAAGCCGGCGCCGAGGGGCGGAAGCTGCGCGAAAGCCGTCGGCGAGGCGAGAAGATCGAGTGAGGCGATGGCCCCGGCGCCAATCATCACGGGAACCGACATCAAGAAGGAAAGGCGCGCCGCTTCGGGGCGGGTGAGGTGGCGGGTGAGCCCGGCGGCGATCGTGGCGCCGGAGCGGGAGATCCCCGGGAAGAGAGCGAAGGCCTGGCCGATCCCCACCCAAAGCGCGTCGCGAGGGGTGAGACCATCCAGGCTGCGATCGCGGCGGCCGAGGCGATCGCCCACCCATAGGAACGCCGCTGTCACCACGAGAAACCCTGAGACGGCCGCCGGGCTGTCGAAGGCCTGTTCCACCACGTCTTTGATGAGAACGCCGGCCGCGGCGGCCGGGAGAGAGGCCAGGGCGATCAGCCAGGCGAGGCGGGAGGCCGGATCGCCCAGTGGGCGACGGGTGGCAAGTCCGTGGATCGCGGCTCGCAGTAGGGCAACGAGGTCGGGCCAGAAATAGACGATCACGCCGACGAGGGTCCCGAGCTGCACCAGAACGTTGAAGACGAAGGCGGGCTCGGGCTCGAACTCCCAACCGATCGCCCAGGGGACGAGCACGAGGTGGGCGGATGAAGAGACGGGGAGGAACTCGGTGAGGCCCTGGACGATACCCAGGACGACGGCTTGGAGGAGGCTCATGGAGCTGCTACTCGCCCTCCGGACGGCGCTTGCGGTAGTCGGCGCGGAACGCCTCGGCGAAGGTCTCCAGGCGGCCCTCGAGGATGGCGGTGCGCAGATCGGCGGTGAGGGTGATAAGGAGCCGGAGGTTGTGGATGGAAAGCAAAGTGGCGGCGAGCATCTCCTCGGAGGCGCAGAGATGGCGCAGGTAGGCACGGCTAAAGGTCTGGCAGGTGTAACAGCCGCAGCCTGGGTCGAGAGGGCGCGGGTCGTCGGCGTGGGCGGCGGCGCGCAGATTGAGCCGTCCGCGGCGGGTGAGGGCGGCGTGGTTGCGCGCCATGCGGGTGGGCAAGACGCAGTCGAAGAGATCGACACCCCGGCACACACACTCGACGAGATCGTCCGGAGAGCCGACGCCCATCAGGTAGCGAGGCCGATCCTCCGGCAGGAGGGCGTCGAGCGCCTCGAGCACGGCGTGCATCTCGGCCTTGGTCTCGCCCACCGATAGACCGCCGATGGCGATGCCGGGGGTCTTGAGCGCGGCGATCGTGCGCGCCGACTGCTCGCGCAGGTCTGGAAAGATGCCGCCCTGGACGATGGCGAAGAGCGCTTGATCCTGGCGCGTGTGGGCGGCCAGCGAGCGCTCGGCCCACAGATGCGTCCGGCGGAGTGCTTCCTCATTGGTGCGCCGGTCGTGCGGCGGGGGGCATTCGTCGAAGGCCATGATGATGTCGGCGCCCAGCTGCGCCTGGAGGGCGATCGATTTCTCCGGAGTGAGACGGTGGAGCGAGCCGTCGAGGTGGGAGCGGAAAGAGACCCCGTCGTCGTCCACCTGGCGCGTGGCGGCCAGTGAAAACACCTGGAATCCGCCCGAGTCGGTTAGGATCGGGCCGGGCCAGCCCATGAAGGCATGCAGCCCGCCCAGGGCGGCGATTCGCTCCGCGCCGGGACGCAGGTAGAGATGGTAGGTGTTGGCGAGGACGAGCCGGGCCTCGATTTCCGCGAGGTGCCGCGGCGTCAGAGCTTTCACCGTTGCCTGTGTGCCCACCGGGGCAAAGGCTGGCGTGGGGATCTCGCCGTGCGGAGTTCGGACGACGCCGGCGCGGCCGCGCCCGCTGCGCCCCTCGAGACGGAAGGCGAAGAGGGTCACAGCCCCCAGATCCAGTGCAGCCCAGCGAGCGTCACCAGGATGGAGACCGCTGTGAGAGGAGCGCCGAGACGGAAGTAGTCACGAGTGGTGTATCCGCCCGGGCCCATGACGAGCATGCTGGCCGGATGGGTGAGCGGGCTGAGGAAGCCGAGGGAGCATCCGAGGGCGACGGCCATGGCCATCGCTCGCGGGTCCGCGCCGATCGCGCTCGCGGCGGCAATGGCCACCGGAGCCAGGATCACGGCCACCGTCTGGCCGCCCAGGAGAACGCTGAGCGCGACGGTGATCAGCAGGAGGATGGCCGCCGTGGCAAGCGCCCCGAACCCTCCGCTGGCGTCGACGAGGGCCCTTCCGAGGAGCGCGCTTGTGCCCGTCCGATCCAGGGCGATGCTGAGAGGGAGCATTCCGGCTACAAGGAACACGGTGCGCCAGTCGACGGCGTGATAGGCGTCGTCCATCGTCAGGCAGCCGGTCACCACCATGAGGGCTGCTCCTCCGAGAGTGGCGACGGCTATGGGGATGGCGCCGGAAGCGGCGAGGCCGAGGCAGGCGATGAGGATCCCCGTGGCCAGCGCGCCCTTGCGGCCCGGGCGTCCGTTCCCGGCTTCCTCGAGGAGCAAGAAATCCACGGCATAGCGCAGGAGGTCAAGCCGGTCACGGGGCCCCTGAACGAGCATGGCGTCTCCGAAGCGAAGGGGAATATCGGCCAGCTCATGCTGGATGACCAAGCCCTGGCGCCAGATGGCAAGGACCTGAAGGCCGTAGCGCTCGCGGAAGCGGATATCGCGCAGCGTCCGGCCTTCGAGAGCCGAGCGGGGCGCCAGGGTGACCTCGGCGATCGGGACGCTGTAGGAGACGAGGGCGTCCTCCAACCCCGGCGCGCTGGTGAATCGCAAGCCGTAGGCCTCCATCTGTTCCGGCGTGGGTGCGCCTTCCAGAAGGATGACGTCGCCTTCCTGGATCTGGGCGTCCCGATCGGGAGCAAGGCGGAGGCGGCCGTGGTGAGAGATGGCCAGCACCGTCAGGCCGAGGGTGTGACCCCATCCCCCCTCGTGGAGGGTCTGGCCCGCCATCGAAGAACCTGGCTCGATCACCACCTCGCTGGTGCCTTCGTGGAGGTGATAGACCTGGGACAGCTCCTTCCGCAGGCGGCTCATGCGGGCTACTTCGCCGGCGACATCGCGCGTGGGCAAGAGGCGAGGGCTGAGCACGACGACGAGCAGGGCCCCAAGAATCGTCAGGGGAAGGCCGACGGGAGCAAAATCGAGCAGGCCGAAGGGCCGGATCGCGTGCTGCGCCAGCGTGGTGCTGACGATGATATTCGCCGTGGTGAGGAGCGTGGCCGTCCCGCCCAGCAGCACGCCGAAGGCGAGAGGCATGAGCAGGCGGGAAGGTGGGTGGCCCGAGTGGCGGGCGATCGACATGGTGATGGGGAGGAGGACGGCTGCCGCGGCGATCGTATTCATGAAGACGGAAAGGGCAGCGGCCGTCAGCATGAGGATGGCGGTAAGCCGCGCCGGGGAGGGCCCGGCGAGGCTGAGCAGGCGAAAGCTGATCCAGCGGGTGACGCCGGTCTTCTCAAGGCCGTGCGTGAGGATGAAGAGGGCGAGGATCGTGATGACGGCCGAGCGGCTGAAGCCGGAGACGGCCTCTTCCGGGGTCACGACACCGGAAAGCCCAAGGGCCAGGAGGACGAGAAGGGCGACGAGATCGGGTCGGAGCCGTTCGGTGACGAGCAGGAGGGCAGCGACGGCGATGATCGCGATCGTGATCCAGCCGGCCGGCGTCATGGCGGCCTGATTATACACGCGGGCCGGTGAGGGGCCGGGTCAGCGAGAGGGATCAGCGTGCGATGGCCCGGAGCGTTGGAGCGGGAGGTGATCGGTGGGCAGGCCAAGGAGATTCGTGTCCCAGGTGCCGGGGCATGCAAAGGCCCGATCTGTTGGAGCCAGGGGTGATCGGTGAGCCGGCCAGGGAGATCTCTCTTCCATGTGCCGGGGCCAGCGACGGCCCGATTCCTTGGAGCGAGAAGTGATCAGTTACCCGGTGATCAGTCACATCGGCACTTGGGCACCTCGGCACCCGATGACCCGTTCCCTCGCCAGCCCCTCGAGCCTCCCCTTCTCGACCCACCGCCTGTCCACTGATCACTGATCACCCATCCCTCCAACGACCCGTTCCACCGCCGACCCGGTGCGTATCCCGCGCCGCCTCACCGCCAGCACACTGATCACCTCCTGCTCCAATGACCCGTTCCCTCGCCAGCCCACCGCGCTCCCCTTATCGTATACTTGGCCTTATGTCGTATGCCGACCACTTCGCCACATGGCTGGAAATCGACCTGAGCGCAATCCGCGGCAACGTTCGTCGCTGCCGCGAAATCACCGGTGTGAATGTGATGGCGGTGGTGAAGGCCAATGGCTACGGGCACGGAATCGCGCCGGTGACCCTGGCGGCCATCGAGGCCGGCGCCACGTGGTGTGGGGTGGCGAGGCTGGAGGAGGGGCTGGAGCTTCGACAGGCCGGCATTGAGGCGCCGGTGCTCGTCTTGGGGTCGACGCCTCCAGGGATGCTGAGCGCCGCCGTGGCGGGGGGGATCTCGATGGCGGTCTGGGACGTGGAGCAGGTTCGGGCGGCAGAGGCCGCGGCCGGCGCGAACGGAGGCCGGGCGCGATTGCATCTGAAGGTCGACACGGGCATGACCCGTCTCGGAGCTCATCCCGGTGAGGCCCTCGGAATTGCGCGGGCCCTGAGCGCCTCGAAGGCGCTGGTCTTCGAAGGGACATTTACCCACTTCGCCCGGGCCGACGAGCCGGATTCGCCGACGACGGAGATCCAGGAGAGGCGCTTCCGCGAGGTGATCGCGGCGATCGAGGGCGCGGGATTGCGCCCTGGCGTCGTCCATGCCTCCAACTCCGCAGCCGCGATCTACCGGCCGAGCGCACGCTTCGATCTAGTGCGGGTGGGCGTCGGGATGTATGGCCTGCACCCTTCCGAGCGGTGCCCGCTGCCGGAGGGGTTTCGCCCGGCGCTCGCCTGGAAGGCGCAGCTCACCCAGGTGCGGTCGGTCGAGCCCGGCGCCGGCGTCAGCTATGGGCACGTGTACATCGCCCAGAAGCGAGAGAGAGTGGGAGTCGTGCCCGTGGGGTATGCGGACGGGATGCGAAGGGTGGAGGGCAACCGGGTGATCGTCGGCGGCCGCCTCGTGCCCGTCGTCGGCCGGGTGTGTATGGATCAGTGCATGGTGCTCCTGGACGAAGCTCCGCAGGCCAAGGCCGGCGACGAGGTGGTGATCCTGGGCGAACAGCAGGGCGCCGGCCAATCGGCCGAGGACATCGCCCGGCACTGGGGCACGATCAACTATGAGGTGACGACCGGCCTCTCGGCGCGCGTCCCGAGAGTCTATTCGGGATAGGCGGGCACGCGGCCGCTCGCTTGACTTTCGGCCTTCCGCTCCTTAGAATGGATTGACAACTGAAACCGGGCCGGGGAGAGATCCAGCCTTGCTGGGCACCGAAGGGGCAAGCCGGGCGAATGTGCATGCGCCGGGCGAAACTCTCAGGTCAAAGGACCCGATCCGGTCAGCCCTCTGGAAAGTCGTCAGACACCGACGGGGCAAGTCCCCACGTGGGGACGAATCTCTCAGGTACCCGACAGAGGACGCACAGCCCGCCGGCGTGCGTCCTTTACGTTCCACGCCCCATTCACCCTGAAGGAGCCCCCGATGAAAGTCTCCCCCGATCTGAAGTACACCCAGAACGACGAGTGGATCCGCGTCGAGGGAAGCACCGGCACGGCCGGGATCACCGACTACGCCCAGGAGCAGCTCTCCGACATCGTCTTCGTGGAGGTGCTCGCCTCCGTGGGAGAGACGATCGCCAAGGGTGCGGCCTTCGCCAATGTGGAATCGGTGAAAGCCGCGGCTGAGGTCTATATGCCGGTGAGCGGCACGATCACCGCGGTCAATAATGCCTTGCCGCAGGGGCCGGAGGCGATCAACAAAGATCCCTACGGCGAGGCGTGGATGGTCCGTTTCACCATCACGGCGCCCGCCGAGCTCGAAGGCTTGATGAGCTCGGCGGCGTACCAGAAGCATTGCGAAGGACGGAGTCACTAATGGCCTACATCCCTCACACCGATGCCGATCGCCAGGCGATGTTGGCGGCGATCGGCGTGGAGAGGATGGACGACCTGTACGACGCCATCCCCGCCGACGTCCGGTTCCCCGATCTCGATCTGCCCGAGGCCGTCTCGGAGCTGGAGATCCTGGACGAGCTGCAGGCGCTCTCGGAAGCCAACCTCGACACGCGTCACTTCGCCTGCTTCCTCGGCGCCGGCGCCTACAATCACTTCATCCCCTCCGCCGTCGATCACATCCTTCGGCGCGGTGAGTTCTACACCGCCTACACCCCCTATCAACCTGAGATCTCCCAGGGCACGCTCCAGGCGATCTTCGAGTATCAAAGCCTGATCTGCCAGCTCACCGGCATGCAGGTCTCTAACGCCTCGCACTACGACGGCGCCACCGCGCTGGCCGAAGCTGTGATCCTGGCTCTCAACCACCACCGCGGCAAGCGGGCCAAGGTCGTGATGTCCCCGGCCGTCCACCCGCACTCGCGTCAGGTCGTGCGCACCTACACCCAAGGCATGGGGGTCACCGTCGTCGGGGACGAATCGTGCTGCAACGGGCCCGATGACCTGGCGGCGCACCTCGACTCAAATACAGCGATGGTGGCGGTGCAGTATCCCGATTTCTTCGGACACATCGTCGACTTCACACGCCTGGCCGAAGCCACCCACGCTGCCGGCGCCCTCCTATGCGTGTCGGTCAACCCGCTGGCCCTCGGCTTGCTGCGGCCCCCTTCGGGGTTTGGAGCCGATGTCGTGGTGGGCGAGGGCCAGCCGCTTGGCATTCCTCTCTCCTTCGGCGGGCCGTATCTTGGGATCTTCACCACCAAACAGGAGTTCGTGCGCAAGATGGCCGGGCGGCTGGTGGGGGAGACGGTCGACAGCCGCGGTCAACGCGCCTACGTTCTCACCCTCACGCCGCGCGAGCAGCATATCCGCCGCGAAAAGGCCACCTCGAATATCTGCACCAACCAGGGCCTGATGGCCCTCGCCGCCGCCGTCTACCTCTCTTTGATGGGCAAGCAAGGGCTGCGGCGCGCGGCCGAGCTGTGTTACCACAAGGCACACTACGCCGCGGCCAAGATCGGCGCCCTTCCGGGCTACAAGATCTGGAACGAGGGCACCTTCTTCAACGAGTTCGTCGTCGCTTGCCCGAAGCCGGTGGCCGAGATCAACCACCATCTCCTCGAGGATCACGAGATCGTGGGGGGCTACGACCTGGGGCACGACTACGCTGAGCTCAAGGGCCACATGCTCATCGCCGCTACGGAGATGAACACCCGGGAGGAGATCGACGAGCTCGCCTCGGCTCTGGAGGAGGTGGCCCATGACTGAGCCCCTCATCTACGAGCTATCGTCCCCGGGCCGCCCCGGCGTCCCGATGCCCGAGCCGGACGTTCCGCAGACGGACCTTCCCAAGGGCCTCACGCGCACCGAGCTGCCCCTTCCGGAGCTCTCCGAGATCGATGTCGTCCGGCACTTCGTTCACCTCTCCCAGCTAAACTACGGCGTCGACACCGGTTTCTACCCGCTCGGTTCATGCACGATGAAGTACAACCCGAAGGTGAACGAAGACGCGGCACGGATGGCGGGCTTCGCCTTCTCCCATCCCCTCCAAGATCCGGAGGCCTCCCAGGGAAACCTGGCGGTGATGTACAGCCTCCAGGAGTGGCTGATGGAGATCGGCGGATTCGCCGGCGTCAGCCTGCAGCCGGCGGCCGGCGCGCACGGGGAGCTGACCGGGATCCTGATCATCCGGGCCTACCACCGCGATCGCGGCGACGAGCGGCGCACCAAGATCCTCATCCCCGATTCGGCCCATGGAACCAACCCGGCCTCCACCTCGATGAGCGGCCTTACGGTGGTGGAACTGCCCTCCGACAGCCGGGGCAACATCGACCTGGCCGCCCTGCGGAGCGCCTGTGACGACACCGTCGCCGGCTTGATGCTCACCAACCCCAATACCCTGGGCCTCTTCGAGGAGCACGTGCGCGAGGTGGTGGACCAGGTGCACTCCTGTGGCGGCCTGGTCTACGGCGACGGGGCCAACATGAACGCCCTCCTGGGGATCGTGCGGCCCGGCGACCTCGGCTTCGACGTCTTGCACTACAACCTGCACAAGACCTTTTCCACGCCTCATGGCGGCGGCGGGCCGGGCTCCGGGCCGGTGGGAGTCTCCGAGGCGCTGGTGGATTTCCTTCCCGGGCCGGTCGTCCACGTGGCCGATGCGGGAGACGAAGACGAGCCCCCGCTCTTCGGCTTCGTCATGCCCAGGAAGAGCATCGGACGAGTGAAGGCGTTCCACGGGCACTTCGGGATGCATGTGCGCGCCTTCACCTACATGAGGATGCAGGGCAAGAGCGGGCTGCGGGCCATCGCCGATCACGCCGTGCTGAATGCCAACTACCTGCGGGCACGCCTCTCGGGCGTCTATCCGATCCCCTTCAACCGGATCTGCATGCACGAGTTCGTGGCCGAGGGCCGCCTGGAGGGGGCACCGGAGGTCCGGGCGCTCGACATCGCCAAGCGCCTGATGGACTACAAGTTCCATCCTCCGACCAACTACTTCCCGCTGATCGTTCACGAGGCGCTGATGATCGAGCCGACGGAGTCGGAGAGCAAGAAGACGCTCGACGAATTCGCCGAGGCGATGCTGGCGATCGCCC
>DATEAV010000300.1:0-4249 GCA_035288185.1 Anaerolineales bacterium
CCTCTACACCTGTGAGGATGTCTTCAACTACTTCACCGGCGGGCTCACCGGAGGGCAGCTCGGCTTCGGCCGGATGTGGCATGCCTACAACCTCACCCAGACGCTGGACGACCTGACCTGGGAGGAAATCCTCGACTGGCATCTGGAGGGGAACGGATGGGGTCTTCTCCTCCAACTCGACCGGCTCTCCGAAGAGCTTGCCGACGTCGACCTGGGGGAGCTGATGACCATGGTGCTTGAAGGCGAAGCAAGCGTGGGCGACATCCGCACGGCTGTGCGCGCGGCGACCCGCTTCGACGCGGACTTCGAAGACGCGCTGACGCGCCTGGCCGAGGGCATGAGCCCCGGCGAGCTCGCCCAGCTCTACCGCACGGCCCAGGATCTTGATCTCTCGCCGGAGGCCCTCGACGGCTACCTGGAGGCCGGGATCAGCGCAGCCGAGCTTCGCCACGCCGCCCGCCTCGCCGACGGGACGGGGGCCGAATGGGCGGCCGTCGTGGAGGCGCACGCCTCCGGTATGAGCTGGGGCGAAATCCAGCAGGCCTCTCGCCTTGCTACAGAGGAGACAGGGCTGCAGGATCTCCTCGAGACGGGCGTTCAGGAGTTCCGAGAGCAGCAGCGTGAGCAAGACAGGGCGCAACAGCAGCAGGATCAGACACAGCGCACCGCAGAACGACTGGCCGAGCGTTTCGGCGTGAGCGTCGACGAGGTCATGGGGCTCTTCAACGGGGCCTGCGAAGGCGATTGGGGCTGCGTCCGGGCTCAGCTGGCCGGGCAGTCGCAATCACAGCAGAACAATCGGGGCCGTGGAGGTGGACGGCCGTAGGAGCTTGAAGCACTATAACTGCATGATGTACCGTAGGGGCGACGCATGCGTCGCCCCTACCCTCGCCTCAAAACACACGTCGTAGGGGCGGGGCTCGCCGGGAAGATCGCCCGGCACCCCGTCCGGGCCGGCGCCCTCCCCGCACCCACCTGCATCGCACCTGCGGTGCTTTGCAGGTGCGATGTGCGATTCGGGGCAGGTGTGCGGGCACCAGCCCGCGGGGCGAACGGCCTTCGGAGACCCGCCCCTACGCTTTCCTCATTGGCTGCATCCTGAAAGAGCTGGTCGTCGGTCTTCAGCGGCCTCGACTTTCGTACGCGTGAATCAATGTTCCTTTGACGCCTGCAAAGCCAGATCGATGAAGAGCGCCGCCGACCAGCCATAGATCGAGGCGGCCCGGGCCCCCGGGGCGGCCGTCTCCGGATGGTAGTATTCGTAAATGTCGGAGTGAGCCATCACCATCTCGAGCGTGCGCTGACGAAGCTCGCGGGCCAGATCCGCCCGCCCGCAGCGCGTGAGACCTTCGATGAGCAGGTAGTTGACGTTCACCCAGGTGGGGCCGCGCCACATCTGCAACGGATCATAACGCGGGTCGTTGCGCGCCACGGTCGGAACGGGATAGCGCGTCCAAAGCTCGTCGGGGTCGGTCAGCCGGGCCACCAGGCGTTCGACGATCTCGCGGGGCAGGCGGCCGGTGAGCAGCGGGAACAGGCTGAAAGGCGTGACGACGGGGACGGGCTCATGGTTCCGTCTTGCCCAGAACAGCCCGGCCTGCGAATCCCAGAGGCGGGCGATCATCGTCTCGGCCAGCCGCTCGGCCCTCGTCGCCCAGAGATCGGCCTCCTCGGGCAGCCCCAGGACCGCGGCGATCTTTCCCAGCGCCTCCTCCTGCAGGAATAGATACGAGTTTAGGTCCGGCGAAGTGACCGGCATCCCGCTGTCCCACAGCGGGCTGTCGTCCAGCCCCGAGGAGAAGGGGTGAAGGTATTCGCACAGCCCGTCGCCGTCGGGGTCGTTCCTCTCGAACCACCAGGCATTCCAGCGGACGATCGGCCCATAGATCTCATCGAGGAATTCGCGGTCGCCGTCACTCTCGTAGAGCTTCCACGCCGCCCAGGCGATCAGAGGCGGTTTGGTCACGTCGGCGTCCACCGGGAAATCGAGATGGGTGACGGTGCCTTCGTCGTGGATCGCGTCGGGGATCATCCCGTCAGGGCGCTGATGGTCGAGCAGGATCCGGATCTGGTCGCGGGCCAGGCGGCGGTCTATGTGGCGGTAGGCGAGGGCGTGGAAGAACGCATCCCACTGCCAGATGCCCACGTAGTGGAGCTTGGAGGGGGTCATGGCCTCGCGGGTGGTGTAGAAGCGCGAGGAGATCAGCCCGGCGCGCATGATCCACCAGGCGTAGTAGTACTGCGCTCGATAGGGCTCGGCGACGGCCGGGGCGGCCGCAAACCAGGCATGCCACGCGCCGGCGGCGGCCTCCAGCACCGACTGCGGCTCCGGAAGGTAGCGGTTGAACCCCAGGCGCGGGGTGATGTTGAGCAGAAGGGCGGCCGAGCCGTTTCGAGGGATCACCCTGAGCCTCACCTCCTGCTCCCCATCGCCCACCGGCGATGCCGCGTTCTCGGCCACGGCAGCGTTGGTGGTGTAGACGACGCTGCGCCGTATCTCTCCCGTCACACGCAGGACGCCGCCTCGCCGATCCACCTCGGCCGCGTTGGCCTGGACCCTGAACGAGACGCCGCAAGCCTCCTCGGGAAGCACAAGCATCAGCGTTTCCGGATCGACAAAGGCCAGGCGAAAGACGCCGATGGAGGTCCGGCATTCCACGCAGTGCGGATAGGTCACCGGCTCAAAGCGGAGCGGGTTGCCCGATCCATCGGTGAGCACCCAGTGGTCGACGATCGGCGGCCGCTGGCGATAACTGCTCAGCTGGCCTTCGCGTTTGAACCATCGCTCCGCCAGCCGGATCTCCAGATGGTGATCGCGCAGGAAGACCAGGAGGCGCGATCCCCTCTCGCTGAAAGGCGTTCGGCCGAGCCCAATCCGGTTCTTCAGAAGTCGAAGGTAGGGGGATTCCTCCAGTCTCACAGCTCCTCTCCAAAGCACTCCTCGAGCAGCGTGCGCAGCCTCCGTCGCAGCATGCCGTAGGAGTAGTGGCGGCGACCGAGGGAGTAGTTGTGCTCGGCCATCTCCGCCGCCAGGTCTGGATCGCCCAGCACCTTTCGCACCTGCCAGATCGTGTCTTCGGTGATGTGGCCATCAAACTCGATCACCCGGAACCCCTTGGGCTTGATGTCGATGGCAAAGATCGAGTAGTTGTTCACCACAATCGGGCGGCGGTAGTAGACGGCTTCCAGGAAGGCATTGCCGAATCCCTCGACGGTCGAAGGGTAGGTCACGAGGTCGGCCTGCTGATACGCGTCGCGGAGCGAGTAGATTCGCCGCCCGTTTGGCCCGGTCCCGCGCTCGGCCCGGATGATCTCGGAGACGAACGTCACCGGCACCTGCAGCAGCTCGGCGAAGAGCCGGACGTGTCTCTCGTAGGAGTATCCCTCATCGCCGCTGGCGTGAGAGATCACCAGCCTGGCTGGCAGGCCAAGCCGGCGGATCAGCTCGAGGGAATGCTCGATGCCCTTACGGGCCACCACCCGGGTGGGCTGCAGCAGGAAGAGATCTCCGTCGGCCAGCCCGAGTTCCTTGCGTAGCCCGCCCGAGTAGGCGTCCGGCATCGGCGGGGGCCGCTCGAAATCCATGACGTTCGGAATGAGCGTCGCCGATATGCCGGTCCGCAGGCTCAGCTGATTGGCGGCCGACGAGTTGATCACCACATGATGGATCGAAGGCAGGTGGGGCGGGAAGGCCATGTTGAGGTAGTCCCAGACGCAGTTCACCAGGAAGCGTGTCCGCTCCCAGAACAGATCGTGGTGGTGCGCGATTGTCACCACCCCGGTCTCGGCGATGAACTCCGTCAGCGCCATGCCCAGGGGTAGATTGAGGGGGATCGCCAGGGCATTCTCCACAAGCAGGAGATCGATTCCAAGCCCGGCGACAAATCCGTACAGCTGCTGCTTGAGCGCGTCCTTGAGTAGGTGGATCCTTCGGGTGACATCCGGAGGGCGGATCCGCAGGGAGAACCCGGAGGCATACAGCTCGAGGATCTCAGGGTGCCTGAAATCGGCCTCGGGGACAATCCACCTGCGATCGGCAGGGCCAGGGGCCTCACCCGTGAAGTAGGAACACTCGTGGCCGAGGCCGTGGATCATTTCCACCCACTTCTCCGTCTCCAGCGAAACGCCGTCGTCGCCCCCCAGCCGGGTGATGACCACGCCGATCCGATAGCTTCTCTTCTGGCGCGCCGCGCCTTTCATCTCGGCGCCTCCCCGGCCCCATCGAGGGGACGTCCGCCCCCGCGCCCCG
>DATEAV010000301.1:0-2278 GCA_035288185.1 Anaerolineales bacterium
CCCAGCAGGGCCAGGATGACGATCACCACGACGGCCACCAGCACCAGGATCAGGGCATACTCGACCAGCCCTTGACCCCGCGCCTCGGCTTGAGACACCATCTGGCTCACCTCCTTTCTCTTTGGTTTGGCGCCCGGCCGGGTGGTCGAGCTGTTTCCCGGCCGGCTTCCATTTCCTAAATATCGCACGGAAACGGCCCCAGGGCAATATGCCTCAGGTTCTGCATGCTGACAAGCCCGCCCAGGGTAGGAACAAGGGCCTCAAGATCGCGAGCTCTCCAACAGCGACGCCGATTTCCACTCCGATTCCGGGCGACTTGCCAGCCCCGCCGGCCTTGGCTTTCGCCGCTGTTCTGACAAGCGAAGACTGCTCGGCCTTCGTCGCCCGTTCTTCTTCCTGGCCATATGAGTTTATGCCTAATCCCTCCTGACTCAACCATCTCCAGCCTCGCTTAGGCCAGGAATCGTCCGCACTTTCTGGGTGTGGCGTTCCTGGCCACGAACGGATCTTCGTGGGGATCTGCCACCGAAACAGGCGGAGCCGCGGGCCGTTCACGCTCTTCTCTCGATGCGCCCTCAGGTGGCGTACCCGAGGACGACCAACAAGACGAAGAGGATGCTCGCTGCAAGCTGCCGGAGGCCGATTGTCGCCGGTCGTGCGCCAACGGGGGGATGGGCGATGCCTTCGAGGGCGTCTGCGAGCATGAGCGCGAACGCAATAGGGATGGCCCAAGGCACGAGGGAGAGAAGGGCGAGGGCGAGGCTGAGGCCGGAGTTGAAAAGGTGGTAGGCGAGGGTGCGGGCGCCCATTCTCCATCGTTCACGCCGATCCGGGAGCCGATCGAGGCGCCGCTGCCCGAGGCGGAGGTAGACGTAGACGATTGAAGCGGCCGACTGCAGCCAGGTGAGGGCCCAGAGGATCCAGGCCTCGGCGTCCGCAGTCCCCTCGGCCACCCAATATCCCGCGGGGGCGGCGAGGGCGAGTACGCCTGCGCCCACAAGCTCCACTCCCATCTGGCCCCGCTCCTCCCGGCGGCTTACAAGGATCATGTGCCAAATGAAGACAAGGAAGCCGGGAATCCCGAGCCAGAGGATCTTGGTCTGCCCGCGCACCGCGAGCAGAATGAGTGCCGCGAAGGCGGTGAGCGTGTAGGCCGTGCACCAGACGAGGGAGGGCGCGAGGTCGCTCCTGGGGCGGCGGCCACTGAGCGTTTTGACGGCGATTGTGGCGGGCTGGCGGAGGAGGAAGACGGCCAGGGCGGCAAGCGCCAAGAGCAAGACGTCCGGGCCCGGGCGCCCACCGGCAGCCACGCCGATGAGGAGCGGCCCGATCCACCAGATCCACGCGCCGTGCTCTGCCGGGATTGCATAGTGGCGTCGGAACAACGTGGAAGATCGCCGCGGGGAGAGATCGCTGTGCATGCTCTGGCTGTGTTCGAGGTTTGCGCGGGTCCTAACCGAGCGACGCCTGGCCCTGATCGCTATGCAACTGGAGGTTGGCGCCTTTCACCTGGCAGAGGGCGCGGCCGGCGCCCGCGAGAAGGCCTTTTGGGGTCATGCCCTGTTTGAGCTCGGCCAGGCAGCGCACGGGAGCTCGGCGTTTGTCGCTTACCTGCGCAAGTGTACATGATCTCAGGCTCCCGGGCCGCCCGGCCGGAAAACAGCGGCTCGCAGTATCGCTTGACACATAGAACAGATGTGCTATACTGCAAAGGGAAGAACATCGAGTTTGGCCGGAGGCGGAGATGGCGAGGGCAGCAACAGTCGAAGCATATGCGGAGCCCGTGCAGGAAAAAGGCAGGGTCGCGGTGTTGGAAAAGGCCGTCGGAGAGATCCTGAAACGCTTCGGCGACGGCTCGATCATGAGGCTCGGAGAGGCGGCGGATCGCCTTGTGGAGGTGATCCCGACGGGATCGCTGGCGCTCGATCTGGCGCTGGGGGTGGGGGGCGTGCCGCGGGGGCGGGTGACGGAGATCTATGGGCCGGAGTCGTCGGGGAAGACGACGCTGTGCCAGCACATCGTAGCGGAAGCGCAGCGGCTGGGCGGGGTGTGCGCCTACATCGACATGGAACACGCGCTGGACCCGGGGTATGCGGGGCGCTGCGGGGTGAGGGTGGAGGAGCTGTATATCTCGCAACCGGATACGGGGGAGCAGGCGTTGGAGATAGCGGAGACGCTGGTGAGGAGCGGTGGGGTGGACGTGGTGGTGGTGGATAGTGTGGCGGCGCTGGTGCCGCGGGCGGAGATCGAGGGGGACATGGGGGATGCGACGATGGGG
>DATEAV010000302.1:0-3132 GCA_035288185.1 Anaerolineales bacterium
TGGTGGGTCTGGGGATCGCCTGGAGCGGATGGTGGTTGTGGGCGGGGCTCGTCTTCTTCCTCGGGCGAAGTCACGCCCAGCCGCTGGACGAGATCACTCCGCTGGACGGGGGCCGGAGGGCGCTTGCGGTGTTCGGCCTGCTGGTTTTCTTTCTTGTCTTCACCCCGGTGCCCTTGCAGCCCCTGGGGCTCGCTTTCTAGCGAAGGCCTTCGGCTCACCGCGATACCCCCGTGAGTGGATCCATCCCGTTGACCAGGGGATTTCCCGCGTGCTACAATCCGCCGCACGCGGAGGGTATGGTGCCCGGCTGTGCTCTTAACCTCAATCGCATGAACGCCGGCGGCCGCAGGGGCCGTCGGGCGGTGGCCAGATCCGAGGCCTGAGCGCTCAGCCTGCGCCGACACTCGCCGCCCGAGGGCTGAATTCCGGGCGGCGTTGCTTTTTCTCTGCCGGCGGTAGTTCCCCGAGCCCAGTGGCCGCGCCCGGACCTGATCTGGCACGACCGCACGGAGGCATCATGGATAAGACCCATACATGCGGCGAGCTGCGCCCGGAGCACGTGGGCCAGACGGTGGCCTTGGCGGGGTGGGTGCATCGGAGGCGTGACCACGGCGGGGTGACGTTCCTCGATCTGCGCGACCGCTGGGGGATCGCCCAGGTCGTCGCCAACCCGTCGATCTCCGAGGCCGCCCATCGGGCCGCGGCCGACGTCCGGGCGGAGTGGGTCGTGCGCGTCGAAGGCATGGTCCGCCGCCGGCCGCAGGGGATGGAGAATCCATCCCTGGCGACCGGAGACGTCGAGGTCGAAGCGGCGAGCTTTGAGGTTCTTAACCCCGCGCGGACTCCGCCGTTTCCGATCGCCGAGGAGACCGAGGTGGAGGAAGGCCTTCGGCTGAAGTACCGCTACCTCGACCTCCGGCGGGCGCGCCTGCAGCGCAACCTCGAGCTGCGCCACCGGATGGTGAAGTTCATTCGCGACTACCTCGACGGGCGCGGCTTCTGGGAGGTGGAGACCCCCATTCTCTTCAAGACCACGCCCGAAGGCGCCCGCGACTACCTCGTCCCGTCGCGCGTTCATCCCGGCCATTTCTACGCGCTGCCTCAATCTCCCCAGCAGCTCAAACAGCTCCTCATGGTGGCGGGAGTGGAGCGCTACTTCCAGATTGCCCGCTGCTTCCGCGATGAAGATCTGCGCGGCGACCGCCAACCCGAGTTCACGCAGCTCGACCTGGAGATGTCGTTCGTCGTGCGCGATGACGTGATGGCGTTGGCGGAGGATCTCTTCACGAAGCTGGTGGAAAGCGTCGTTCCCGGAAAGAAACTCCTGGCCAAGCCCTGGCCGAGATTCCAATACGTCGAGGTGATGGACCGCTTCGGAATCGACAAGCCCGATATCCGCTTTGGGCTCGAGCTCAAAGACATCACCGACCTCGCCCCGGGCTCGGGCTTCAAGGTGTTTGAATCGGCCGCGGCCTCAGGCGGGACAGTGCGCGGGATCAATGCCAAGGGCTGCGCCGCGTTCAGCCGCAAAGAGATCGACGATCTCACGGCCCTGGCCGGCGAATTCGGCGCCCGCGGCCTGGCCTACGACGCGGTCGTCGAGGGGGAAGGCCGCTCCTCGTTCGCCAAATTCCTCACTCCCGAGAGGCGCCAGGCGATCCGGGCGCGGCTCGAGGCTGAGCCTGGGGATCTTCTCCTCTTCGTTGCCGATCGGGCGCCGGTGGTCTTCGAATCTCTGGCGCGCCTGCGCAACCATCTGGGCGAGAGGCTTGGGCTGCGCGATCCGAACACGCTCGCCTTCTGCTGGGTGATCGATTTCCCGTTCGTCACCTGGAACGAGGAGGAGAAGCGCTGGGACCCGAGCCACCACCTCTTCACCTCGCCGATGCGGGAGGACATCCCTCTTCTGGATTCCGATCCCGGCCGGGCACGCGGGCAGCAGTACGACATGGTCCTGAACGGCGTTGAGGCCGGAGGAGGGAGCATCCGGATCCACGACCGGGAGTTGCAGGAGAAAGTGTTCGGGCTGATCGGGCTTCAGCCGGAAGTGGCGCGGCAGCGTTTCGGTCACATGTTGGAGGCGTTCGAGTATGGCACGCCTCCGCACGGCGGGATCGCCCCGGGGATCGACCGCATCTGCCGCCTCTTTGCCGATGAGCCCGACATTCGAGAAGTGATCGCCTTCCCAAAGAACCAGGCGGCGCGCGACGTGATGAGCGACGCGCCCTCGCCGGTGGAGCCCGGGCAATTGGAGGAGCTCCATCTGAAGGTCCTCGAGCCCCCCCAGACCCGAACGATTTCCATTGCCAACCAGGGCTGATCGTGGTATACATCGAAGCGACCCTGCTGTGCACGTGATGCGCACATCGTTTTGAGCCAACACTTAAGATCGGGGGGCTGAGCTCAGACGGGGGACGCGATAGGCTTTGGCCAAGGCGGAGCCCGTCGTCCGGCTCCCACCTGCGAAAGCAGGTTCAAAACCTGGCAGCACACGGCACGGCGGGGCGACTGGCCTCATCCGGGCCACCGGCAACAACCCGGTGGCCCTTTTCATTGCTGCGCCCCGCCGTCAGGCGCTTGCCACTGCGGTCAATGTCGGGTAGACTCGTCCGATACCCGGCCTCCAGGTGGGTTACTGGTATGGGCAGCGATCGGCAGAAAGCCCTCGACGCAGCGGTCTCTCAGATCAAGAAGCAATTCGGCGACGGCGCGGTCATGCGCCTGGGCGAAGCCTCCCATCTTAAGGTGGAGGTGATCCCGACGGGATCGCTGGCGCTCGATCTGGCGCTGGGGGTGGGGGGCGTGCCGCGGGGGCGGGTGACGGAGATCTATGGGCCGGAGTCGTCGGGGAAGACGACGCTGTGCCAGCACATCGTGGCGGAAGCGCAGCGGCTGGGCGGGGTGTGCGCCTACATCGACATGGAACACGCGCTGGACCCGGGGTATGCGGGGCGCTGCGGGGTGAGGGTGGAGGAGCTGTATATCTCGCAGCCGGATACGGGGGAGCAGGCGTTGGAGATAGCGGAGACGCTGGTGAGGAGCGGTGGGGTGGACGTGGTGGTGGTGGATAGTGTGGCGGCGCTGGTGCCGCGGGCGGAGATCGAGGGGGACATGGGGGATGCGACGATGGGG
>DATEAV010000303.1:0-4160 GCA_035288185.1 Anaerolineales bacterium
CGCGTCGCTCGGCGCGACATCGCGGAGCCAAAGATCCAGACGCGCCTCGGCCTTGGAAAGGCCTCGCGGCCAGAGGCGATCCACGAGCACGCGCATCCCGTCGCGAGGAGAGGGCGGATCGTAGACGCGCTTGAGACGGAAGGGCATGTTGGGCTCCCGGAGTGAAGCTCGCCGCCCATTCTATGTACCACGGATTGCATCCTCGCTCAACTCGCCCGCCCGATTGCCGCGCCCCTGGCCCGCGGCTATAATGCCCGCATCCCCGGAGGTGAACATGCCGGAGCCTCGGCTTGCACGTCTGGTTCAGGCCATGCGGGCGCAGGGCCTCGAGGCCGTCGCCCTCAACCCGGGGCCAAGCCTCTTCTACCTGACGGGGCTCTCCTTTCACCTCATGGAGCGCCCGGTGATCGCCCTCATCACCCTCGACCAACGGCCGTGCCTCGTCCTTCCCGAGCTCGAGCGCGAGAAAGGCGAAGCTTCCGAGGGGTTGGACCTCTTCTCCTACGGCGAGGCCGAGGATTCGCGACTCCAGAGCCTGATGCAGGCCTGCGCCAGCCGGGGTCTGCCGGGGAGACGTATCGGGATTGAGCCCTTGCGGTTCCGGGTGTATGAGTTGCGACTTCTCGAGCAGGCCTCGCCGGGCTCACCGCTGGTGAGCGCCGACGGGGCTCTCGGCGCATTGCGGGCAGCCAAAGACGATTCCGAGGTCGTCGCCATCCGGCATGCCGTCGCGATCGCCGAAGCAGCTCTGGCCGCCAGCCTGCCCTTGATCCGGATGGGCATGACGGAACGCGAGTTGGCCTCCGAGCTCACGCTGCAGCTCCTGCGGGCAGGCTCGGATCCTGAGCTGCCCTTCAGCCCGATCGTAGCCGCAGGGCCAAACAGCGCTTTGCCCCACGCTGTCCCCGGGGACCGGCCGCTGCAGGCGGGGGATCTCCTGATTCTGGATTGGGGCGCCACGTCCCGTGGTTACATCTCCGACCTCACTCGCACGCTGGCCGTGGGCGAAGCGGAGGCCGAGCTAGGCCGGATCCACGAGATCGTCCAACAGGCCAATGCCGCAGGCCGGTGGGCGGTGATGCCCGAAGGAACCTGTGCCGGCGTGGATCAGGCAGCACGAGCTGTGATCACCGCTTCAGGTTATGGGGACCAGTTCACTCATCGCACCGGCCACGGCATCGGGCTGGAAGCCCACGAGGCACCCTACATTCGCGGCGACAACGCCCAACGGCTGGCGCCCGGCATGGTGTTCACCGTCGAGCCCGGGATCTATCTCCCGGGGCGCGGCGGCGTGCGCGTGGAAGACAACGTCCTGGTGACGGTCGAAGGCGGCGAGAGCCTGAGCACCTTCCCGCGAGACCTCAAGGTGGTCGGATGAGCCTCATCATGCCCGGCGCTGAGCCTTTCTACTTCCCCGGCGGGCGGACGGGCTGCCTGCTCATCCACGGGTTCACCGGAACGCCGAAGGAGATGCGCTTCCTCGGCGAGCACCTGGCCGGCGCAGGATGCACCGTTCTCGGCGTGCGCCTCTTCGCCCACGCCACGCGGCAGGAGGACATGCTCCGGGCGCGATGGCGGGATTGGGTGGCGTCCGCGGAGGACGGCCTGCATCTTCTTAGAGAGGCATGCGACCGCGTCATCGTGATGGGGCTTTCGATGGGCGGCATCCTCGCCCTTCTCCTCGCCGCCGAACACGCCGTTTCCGGCGTGGTGGCCCTATCGACTCCTTACGACTCGCCCGACCCACGCCTGCGGCTCCGACCGCTGGCCGCCTTTCTCACTCTCTTCTGGCGTTTCGCACGCAAAGGCCCGCCCGACTGGCACGACCCCACGGTGGCAGCCGATCATCTCGAATACCCCCTGGCGCCGGTGCGCGGCGGCGTGGAGCTCTACGATATCCTGGCTGAGTTGCGCCGCCGTCTGCCCTCGGTCACCTGCCCGGCGCTCGTCATCCATTCCCGCGGCGACCTCACGGTGAGGGGCTCAAGCGCCGAGGCGATCGTTGCGCACATGGGGTCGGGCGACAAGAAGCTCGTGTGGGTGGAGAACAGCGGGCACGTCGTGACGCGTGACGCCGAGCGGGAACGGGTCTTTGCCGAGGTCCTGTCGTTTGTCCGCGGCCTCGAGCCGTCGACCGCATGACCTCAATTGCTCCAGGCGGTGAGCCCTTTCTCTTTCCCGGAGGGCGAACGGGCTGTCTTCTCCTCCACGGCTTTACGGCCTCGCCTCAGGAAGTGAGAGAGTTGGGCCGTCACCTCGCCTCGCACGGCGCCACGGCGCTCGGCCCACGTCTCTTCGGCCACGCAACGCAGCCGGGTGACCTCTTGCGCGCCCGCTGGGCCGACTGGCTGGCGTCCGCCTTCGACGGTTACCACATGCTCCGGGGGGTGTGCGATCGCGTCTTCGTCCTGGGCGTCTCGCTGGGGGGCGTTCTCGCGTTTCACCTGGCTGCCAGGTTGGATGTGGCTGGGGTGGTCGGCATGGCCACCCCCTTCGGCCCACCCAAGGACCCGCGCCTCCTTCTGCTCCGGCTGGCCGCGCCGTTGGTCCGGTTTGTGCCCAAGGGGCCGCCCGATTGGCGCGACCCGGCCGCGGCGAAGACGAGGGTCGCTTACGGTGTCTATCCCGTCCCGGCACTGGCGGAGGTGGAAAGAGCCATCCTGGCCATGCGCAGGCACTTGGTGAACGTCAGTTGCCCTGTGCTCCTCATGCACGCCACGGAAGACACCTTTGTCCCGCCAGCCAACATGCAGGCGATTTACGATGCGCTCCCGGCGGGCGACAAGGCCATGCTCTCCATCCCCCACAGCAACCATGTGCTGCCTCTCGACGCGTCGCGCAGCCAGGTGTTCGAGGCCGCGGCCGACTTCATCGGCCGAGTGAGCCGATGAGCCGCGATCTTCGCCTGGTGGCCCTCTCGCTCTTCATCTGGGGAGTGGGGGAGGGGATGTTCTTCTACTTTCAGCCACTCTACATTCAAGAGCTGGGGGCCGACCCGGTGCAGATTGGCGCCATCCTCGGAGCCGCCGGGCTGGCGATGGCCATCGCCCACATACCGGCGGGGGCCCTGGCCGATGCCTTTGGCCGCAAGGGCGTGATGGTGGCGTCCTGGATCATCGGAATGGCGGCGGCCTGGATCATGTTCCTCTCCAGAGAATTGACGCTCTTCGTCGTCGGACTCATGCTCTACTCCCTGACCACCTTCGTGATGTCGCCCCTGGCCAGTTACATTACGGCCGCCCGAGGCTCATGGTCGGTGGCCCGGGCGCTCACCACGACCTCGGCGTTTTTCAATCTTGGCGTTGCCATTGGGCCTGTCGTTGGCGGGACGTTGGCGGAGCGGGCGGGCCTGCACCAGGTGTACGGGTTTGCGGCGGCGCTCTTCGTGCCCTCGTGCGCTATGATTTTTCTCATTCACCGCCAGCCCGTCGAGCCGCACGCGGGGGCCTCGCGTTTTCGGAGGCTCCTTGGCCAGCGCGAGTTCCTCGGGCTCCTCCTCCTGGCCCTGGCCGTCATGTTTGGCCTCTATCTGAGCTGGCCGCTCACGCCGAACTATCTGCACGGCGTGCGGCAGATCTCGCTGGGACAGATCGGCGTCCTGGGCTCGATGAACGCGCTCGGTGTCGTCGCTCTCAATCTGGGGCTGGGCCGCATCAAGCCTCATCTCGGATACGTGATCGCCCAGGTGGGCATCGGCGCATCGGTGGTTCTCCTGTGGCTAGCCACGGGCTTTCCCTGGCTGGCCCTCGGCTACTTCCTGGGCGGCGGCAGGGTGACGGCGCGATCGCTGGTCAACGCACAAGTGGAGACGCTTGTCCAGCGGGCCGAGATGGGGCTCGCCTACGGTCTGGCGGAAACGGTTCAGTCAGGCGCCCTCGTCGCGGCGCCGATCCTTGCCGGGCTCCTCTACCGCGTGGACCCGGCCCTCCCCTACCCCGTGGGGTTAGCCTGGATTGGTGTGACCCTGGTGCTTACGCTCCGGTTCGGGCCGCGCCCGATGGCGGCGCGGAAACCTCCTTCGTCGCCCGCGCCCCCATCGGCGCTGCAATCCTTCCGGAGGGAAACGCAATGAACGAATGGCTTGCCTGGGGCATCCCCGTCATCGCATGGCTACAGGGACTGGGCGATTGGCTCACGACGCCCATGAAGTTCTTCACGTT
>DATEAV010000304.1:0-11593 GCA_035288185.1 Anaerolineales bacterium
GGGGCTCCCGCGCGATCTGCGCGAAGCGGCGCGGGTGATCGCCGCCGGCCATACCCGCCGCATCGACCTGGGCAAGGTGAACGACTGGGTCTTCGATAACAACTCTGCCGTCGGGCTCGAGCCGGTCGTCTCGATCTACAATGTCCGGATGACGCGACTGAGGGGCGTGATCCGCTACCTCGTCGCCGCCTTGCGGGCCATCGCCCAGAAGCCGGAGTGGACGATGCGCCTGGAATGGGATGACGGCTCCTACGACGGGCCGGCCAGCCTGGTGTCGGTGGGGAATTGCCCCCTCACCGGCGGCGTATTTCGCATGGCGCCCGCGGCCGATCCGGCCGACGGAAAACTCACGTTCATCTACGGTTTCGCCCCCACGCGGCGGAAGATGCTCGCCCTGCTGCCCAAGACGATGTCCGGCGAGCACGTGAACGACCCGGCCATCCACCAGCATCACACGCGCCGCCTCGTCATCCGCACCGATCCTTCATCGCCTTTGCAGGTGGATGGCGAGGTGAGGGCCGAAGCGCTCTCCGACTTCACCTATGTCTGTCTTCCGGCGCGGCTCGATATCCTCTCGCCGTGAGAGCTGTGGATGGATTACGAGAATTCTTGCCCAGAACCTTCCCCCTCATCCCCCCGCGCCGCGACGAGACCCGCGAGGCCGAGAGGCCGTGAATGAATCGGACGAGGACATGCGCCGTCATCCCTCGCATCCGATTGGACTTACGCAGTGCTCTTCATGTCTAGGGGCTTTCCGCCTCACCCCGTTCGGGCCGCGAGACCTCCCGATAGGACACCGGGACGGTGCGGGGGACGGCCCCCCTACCCCCCTTCGCGCAGCACCCCTTTGGGGCTCCGCTTGGCACGATTCCCTCACGCATAGTGCGAAAGCGGAGAGGGGGATGAAGGTCTAAGGACGTGTCCTTAGGTAACCTCCCCTCCCCCGGTAGACGGGGTGGGGGCTTGTGAAAGACGCGCTCGTCGCAGATAGCATTCCAGAGGATTTGCTGGGGGAGGAGTCGAGAATCTCCGAGACGGCAGTTCTCAAGATGAACATCCTGCTCCCCTTCGTCCGCTGGTTTGAGCGCCGGCTCTACACGCGCTTCGCCTTCACCTACGACGTCGTCGCCTGGCTGGTCTCCACCGGCCAATGGACGCAGTGGCAGGTCGTCGGGATCGAGAGGCTGCCGCCCGGGCGGATTCTGGAGATCGGCCATGGGCCCGGCCATGTCTTGCTCCGGCTCTCGAGGGACAGGCGGTTCGTGGTCGGCCTGGATGCCTCGCGCCAAATGGGCCGCCGCGCCGCCCGGCGCCTGGCCAGGGCCGGCCTCTCGCCGAGGCTGCTCCGCGGGCAGGCTCAGCAGCTCCCCTTCCCGGCCTCCTTCTTCGATGGCGTGATCTCGACTTTCCCCAGCGCCTACATCGTCGATCCCCAGACGATGGCCGAAGCGGCGCGCGTGCTCCGTCCCGGCGGGGCTTTCATCATCGTCCCCGGCGCTTCCGTGAAGGGCCGTTCTATCCCCGACCGGCTTGCCGCCTGGGTCAATCGCGTCACGGGTGAATCCAAGGACCTCCCCGAGGGCTGGATCCGGCCCTTCGAGAACAACGGGTTCTCGGCGTCGCTCGAACGAGTGCGCTTGGCGCGGGCCGAGGTTCTGTGCATCACGGCGAGGATACGGGGCGGATAGATACACCGCGGAGATCGGGGAGAGCGGTGATCAGTGATCGGTGATCGGTGAAGCTCCTGAGGCACCGATCACCGAGTAGCCGATCACCCTCTTGCGGTCCTATCGGCCCGGGACGCGGAAACGACGGGGTGATAACATTGGTTCACGCAAGGAGGCGGCGTTGAACACGGCGCAGCCGGGCGATCTGGCAATGCTCGTCGCCCGCGACCACAAGCACTTCATCCTGCGGCTCGAGCCGGGAGCAGAGCTCCAGACTCATCGCGGCGTCGTCCGCCACGACGCGATGATCGGCGGCCCCTGGGGCTCAATGATCGAGAGCCACCTGGGGAGCCGCTTCTATCTCGTTCAGCCCGCCCTCCACGACATCCTGCTCAACATACGCCGATCGTCCCAGATCATCTTCCCCAAGGACCTGGGCTACATCCTGCTTCGTCTATCGGTGGGGCCCGGCAAGACGGTGATCGAGGCCGGCACCGGCTCCGGAGCCCTCACGACCGCCCTGGCCTGGGCGGTGGGCCCCGGCGGCCGGGTGATCTCCTACGATCGCCGCGCCGACATGCAGGAGCTGGCAATGCGGAATCTGCGCCGAGTGGGGCTCGAGGATCGGGTGGTCTTCAAGGAACGCGATATCGAGCAGGGCTTCGACGAGGTCGAAGCCGATGCGCTGTTCCTCGACCTGCCCACCCCGCACCTCTTTCTCCCCCAGGTGCGCGCCGCTCTCCAGGGCGGCGGCGCCTTCGGGGCCATCCTCCCCACGACGCCTCAGGTGGCGGCCCTTTTGCAGGCCATGGAGCAGCACCCCTTCGCGTTCATCGAGGTTTGCGAGTTGTTGCTGCGCCACTACAAGCCGATCCCCGAGCGCCTGCGGCCCACCGATCGCATGGTGGCCCACACCGGCTATCTGGTGTTCGGCCGGCCCGTAACCAGCCCGCCGGAGTTCGAGATCGCCGCCGGCGACGAGGCGGCGCTCCCGACGGAGGGCTAGGCTCCGGCTTCGTCGCCCCTCACCGACCTGGAGGTATCTCCCCGCCATGTTTCGCCGACGATTTCGCGCCCCAAGGCCTCGCCGTCCTCTCGGCCCGGCCGGGCCGAGGGCTCTGCTCCGCCTGCAGGAAGCCCACCGCCTCCTCGGCGAAGGGAAGCCCACACCGGCCGCAGCGATCTTCGAGCACCTCGCCGACCAGGCTGCCGCGCGTGGAATCCCCCGCGCGCCTCAGCTAACCCTCCAGGCGGGCCGGGCCTGGATCCTAGCCGGAGAGATCGAGCGAGGGATGGGACGGCTCGGGCAGGGTCTACGCATGATGGCCCAGATGGGACAGCAAGGCCGTCCGCCGCGTGTTGCGGGGCGGGTGGTCTCCGAGCTGCGCGCCCGCGGCCTGGCTGGGCAGGCCGACGACCTCCAGGCGCAGGTGAATGGCCTATCGCCCGGGCTCGCCCTTCCGATCGAAGCCCCGGCCGAGCCCGTATCCTCGAAAAGGCGCCTCCCGCCGAAGTGCCCCTATTGCGGGGGAAGCGTTCTGCCCGACTCGGTCGAGTGGGCCGATGAGATGAGCGCCCTCTGCGACTACTGCGGCAGCCTCCTTCAAGCCGAGGGATAGCCGCTGACTCACCTCGAGGATCCCTTTCTCGACCGGCTGGCGCGCACGCTCGCCGGCCGCGCGCCGGAGCTGAAGCCCGAGTGGCTGGCGCTTCCCGCGGCCGTCCTCGTGCCGCTCTACCAGGAGGCCGGCCGCTGGCACGTCCTCTTCACCCTGCGCACCCAGACCGTCGACGCGCATCGCGGGCAGGTCTCCTTCCCCGGAGGCCGCATCGAGCCGGGCGACCTCGGGCCCGAGCAGGCCGCCCTCAGGGAGGCCGAAGAAGAGATCGGGATCCGGCCGCAGGACGTCCGCCTGCTCGGCCGCCTGGACACGCTGCTCACGGTCACGCAGTTTCGCGTGGATCCAGTCGTGGGCGTGATCCCCTGGCCGTATCCCTTGAGCGTCAACTCCCGGGAGGTGGCGCTCACCTTCGGCGTTCCCCTGGATTGGCTCGCCGATCCATTGAACGTGGAAGAGCACGCTCGCCGGCTCCGGCCGGAAGGGCCGGAGGTGCCCGTCTACTTCTTCAAGCCCTATCAGGGCCAGGTGATCTGGGGCGCCACGGCGCGCATCACCCTCAGCTTGCTCGAGCTCGTCCGGGGCCTTCGGGAATAGAAACGGAGCGGGCTGTGCCCGCTCCGTGACGTTCCGAACGCGATCGGTTTTACTCTTCGGCCTCTTCCTCGACTTCCTCTTCCTTCTTCGCCTTCTCAATCACCTCGGGCTCCACGGGAACCGCAGCCACCGGAGCCTCTTCAACAACCTCGGCCGCGGCCTGCGTGACACGGGCGATCAAGTCGTCCATGGATGTGAGCACCTTGACGCCTTTGCCCAGGAACAGGTCTCCCACGGTGATCGCCTTACCGATCTCGGTAAGGGGCCCGAGATCGACCGTCAGCCGGTTCGGCAGATCGGCCGGGAGGGCTTCGACTTCGATCTCGGAGACCCCCGTGACGAGGATGCCGCCGAACGTCTTCACCGCCGGAGCCTCGCCCGCCAGCTCCACGGGCACCGATGTCCGGATGACGACGTCCATCGCCACCTTGAGAAAGTCGACGTGGCGTACGTCCTGCAGGATGGCGTCGCGCTGGACCTCGCGCACGAGCACATTATGCATGTTGCTCTCGACCACAAGGTCGAGCAGCGTAGAGCCGCTCAAGTGGGAGAGAACGCGCGAAGCCTCCCGGCCTTCGAGCTCGAGGGGGGTGGGTTCGACGCCTGTCCCGTAAAGGACAGCGGGGATCATCCCCTGGCGCCGCAGCGCCCGCACCTGCTTGCCCAACACGGTCCGCCGGCGAGCGTTGAGCTTGGGTCTTTCCATTCCTTCAGCCTCCGGAGCGCCTCTCACCCAATGGGCTACCTTCGCTCCTTCGATGAGTCTCACCGGCCGGAGCCGGTGGCGATTACAGTCTACGCCGGCTGAGAACCCCGCCGACGAACAGCACCAAGCCGATCGCGATTCCCGCCACGAGCCCGGCCGCCACCGCCCCCCGGGTGTCGAGCACGGTCTCGACCGGGCCGTTCACTTCCCGGGCCAGCAAGATGAACGTATTGCTGTTGGTCAGGTCGGCGCGACGCGCCAGCGTCAGGCCGGCACGCGAATTATCCAGGCCGACCTGCTCGCCCATCACCATCCCCGCGCCTCCCCCCGCCAACCCAATATGCGTCGCGCGCACCCCCATCGCCCAGGACTGATTCATGGCCACGTTCTCGGCCGTCACGACGCCCGCCGCGCCCTGGCGCAGCTCAACGTCGGTGGCGATGATGCGCGTGGCGCCCCCTCTCTGGATCTGGACAGCATCCGCCGAGATGGCGCCGATCGTCCCGCCATTCAAGTGGATCACATCCGCCGTCAGGCCTTCTTCGGGCTCACTTTGCTTCTGTGGATCCATCTTCATCCTCGCTTGGTGTGCAAGAGGGGGCGCCCACGGGCCCGCTCTCGGGGAGAGCATTCTACCGGCAGATCCTCGGCCCGTCCAGGGTCCTTTTCTTCATTTCGACACCGACCGGGTCCGTCCCCGCAGATTCTGCGAGCGTAGTCTCGGCCTCTTCCGCCGCCAGGTCTTGCACGAACGCGCGCGTTCGAGCCGGCCGGCCATCCGCGTTACAACGGGGCGCCCAATCGCCGGCCAATCGAAACCACCCGTGATCAGTGATCAGTTACTCATTGATCAGGCACCCAGGCACCGGATGGGCCTAGCGCGCCTGTGCCCTTGTTCCTTCGCGTCCAGTTGACCGATCACTGTTCACTGATCACTGATCACCATGGCTCCGGCGAAACGCACCACCCCAGGCCCAGATAGCTGAATGACCCGTGCCCTCGCCGGCCCACTGATCACTGTTCACTGTTCACTGATCCCCTCGCTCCTCGTTCGTTGACCCCCAGCCGGGGAGCGTGTTAGACTCAACGGTCATCGAATCTCCAGGGCTTCGAATGAGAACGCATTTCTCTCTTGGTTGGATTCTCCTCCTGCTCATCGCCGGCCAGCCCCGCGCCCAGACGGGCGGGATCGCCGAGATCACGAGCCCTGGGCCCGGTGAGGCGCTCAGCGGCGTGGTCACGATCATCGGAACTGCGAGCCATTCCGACTTTTCGGGATACGACCTGGCGTTCGCCTATGCCGAGAATCCGACCGACACCTGGTTTGCGCTGGGAGAACCGGTCGGCACACCCGTAACAGCCGGTAGGCTCACTCTCTGGGACACGACCGGCATCACCGATGCGGTCTACAGCCTGCGCCTCCGGCTCTGGCTCCGTGACGGCACCGCGCTCACCCATCAAGTCGATGGGCTGAGGGTGCGCAACCACTCCCCGGTTGAGACCTCCACACCGGCGCCGACGCCCACCCTCGGCCCGTCCCTCACCCCCGCAGCCTCTCCCACGTTCCCTCTCGCGGCGACGCCAACGCCACCCCCGTCGCGGCCGAGCCGGGCCCAATCTGCCTTGCTCGCCGGCGCAGGGCTCTCGCTTCTGGCCCTGGCCGCCCTCGGAGGGTATGTCTTGACGCGCTCGACGCTGCGCCCACGCTGGGCGGCGCTGCGGAGCCGTCTCCTCCATCGAAGGATCGAACGGCGCGAAAGGGGCTGGAGGGCGCGCCGGTGAGCGATGGCCGATCGCGCCCCCCTCTGCTGATCGTCGGACTCGGCAACCCCGGCCGAAGCTATCGCCGCAACCGGCACAATGTGGGCTTCATGCTGGTCGAGCGGCTGGCCCATGACCTTGGGCTCCACTTCACGCGCCGCCAGTCGAAGGCCCAGGTCGCTTCCGGCAGGCTGGGTCGGCGCAAGGCCGTGCTGGCCAAGCCGCAGACTTTCATGAATCTAGCCGGGGGATCCGTCGCGCCTCTGGCCCGGTTCTTTCGGGTGGAGTTGCCGGACCTGCTGGTGATCTGCGACGATCTCGATCTTCCGCTCGGGACGATCCGCCTCCGGCCGGGCGGCGGCTCGGCCGGTCACCGCGGGTTGCGCTCGATCTTCGAGCACCTGGGAAGCCAGGACTTCCCCCGCCTGCGCATCGGCATCGGCCGCCCGCCCGGGCGAATGGATCCTTCGGATTACGTCCTCCAGGATTTCAGCCAGGCCGAGCGGCCGATCCTCGACGACGCTCTCGGTCGGGCGGCCGATGCCATCCGCACCTACGCCGCCGAGGGCATCGAAGCCGCGATGAGCCGCTACAACGGGAACTCGGCCGGATGATGGATCTCGCTTCCCTGCTTCGCCCAGTCCGCGGCCTTCGGGCGTATCAGGACCTCGTGCAGGGCCTTAGGCATGGGCGGAAAGACCTGCGGCCGCTGCGCCTGCCCCGCGCGGCACGGCCGCCTCTTGCCGCCGCGCTCAGCCTCGACCTGAACCGGCCGGTCGTGCTCCTGGTCCCCCGGCACGATCGGCTTCTCACCCTGGCCGATGAGCTGCCGGCCTGGGCGCCCGGAGTGCGGCTCCTCCCCTTCCCCGATCCGCGCCCTCTCTTCTATGAGCTCGCCTCCTGGGGGCCGCGCACACTCGCCCAACGAGCCACGGCCCTCTCCGCCCTCACGGAGGGTATGGAGCCGAATACCGAGCCGGAGCCGGCCGCTCCCACCCTGATCCTGGCCTCAGCGCGCGGCCTGATGACTCGCACCGTCTCCCAACGGGACTTCATTTCCGGTTCTCGATGGATCCGCCCTCACACTTCCCTGCGGCTTGACAATCTCCTGGCGCTGCTCGTCGGGGCCGGCTACCGGCCGGCGACTCTCGTCACCGAGCACGGCCAGTTCAGCCACCGCGGCGGGATTCTCGACCTTTGGCCGCCTCCGGACGCGCTGCCCACCCGCCTCGAGCTCTTCGGCGACGAGATCGACTCGCTGAGGCGGTTTGACCCTGCCACACAGCGATCACTCGATCCCGTCGAAGGAACGCGAATCGTCCCAGCTCGCGAAGGTCTCCCCAGGCTCTTTGAGGACTCCTGGGAAAGCCTCCTTCCCGCGTCGGGAGCGGACCACGGCTGGGTTCGCGACGGCTTGCTGGAGTTCTTGCTCCCCAAGATGAATCCCAACTCGGCCGGCCTCATCGACTTCCTGCCGGGCCAGGCGCTGGTGCTGATCGACGATCAGCCGGCCCTCGAGAACGCCGTCGCCGAGCTGGAGGAGCAAGCCGTGACTCTGCGGGAGGAGCAGATCCGTGCCGGCGCAATCCCGAAAGACTTCCCCGTGCCCTATGCCACCTGGGGAGAGATCCTTGAAGGATTAGCCGGACACGAGACGCTCGATCTTGGCCTCACCGGAGAGGCCTCACCCGAAGCCGATCCGCTCGAGCAGGCTTTTGTCCCCGGCCCCCGCTTCGGCGGCCAGCTGCGCCCGCTGCTGGAGCACCTCGGAGAACGACGCGTGCGGCACGAGCCCGTGGTTGTCGTAAGCCGGCAGGCTTCGCGGCTGGCGGAGCTCTGGTCGGAAGGCGGCCATGGAGGGGCGCTGGTCGAGCGGGTGCCGGAGGAACTGCTTCCTGGCGAGGTGGCCTTTGTCCAGGGGGCCCTTAGCGAAGGGTGGACGATGCACCTGGCGGAAGGCGGCAGGCTGCATCTTCTCACCGACGCCGAGATCTTTGGATGGGGAAGGCCGCGGCCCAGGCCTCACGTCCGTCACACGGCCGCCGCTCCGGAGCAGGCCCATGCCGATCTGCGCCCCGGCGACTGGGTCGTGCATATCGACTTCGGCGTCGGCCAGTTCCGCGGCCTGGTGGAGCGCACGCTCGACGGCCTGACGAGGGAGTTTCTCCTCGTCGAGTATGCCCAAGGAGACCAGCTCTTCGTCCCGATCCACCAAGCCGACCGCGTCACGCGTTACGTCGGCGTCGATGACGGATCCCCCAGCCCCTCCCGCCTGGGCACCCAGGAATGGGACCGGATCAAGGGTCGCGCCCGCGAGGCCGCCGAGCAAGTGGCGCGGGAGCTTCTCGAGCTCTATGCCCGGCGGATGGCCGTCCGGGGGCACGCCTTCTCGGCGGACACGGCCTGGCAGGGAGAGCTTGAGGCGTCGTTCCCCTACGTGGAGACCGACGATCAACTTCGAGCCATCGAGTCCGTCAAGCACGACATGGAGCGGCCCCTGCCGATGGACCGCCTGATCTGCGGCGATGTGGGTTACGGCAAGACCGAAGTGGCCTTGCGGGCGGCCTTCAAAGCGGTGATGGACGGCAAGCAAGTGGCAATGCTCGTCCCGACGACCGTCCTGGCCCAACAGCACTATGACACCTTCCGCCAGCGGTTGGCCGCCTACCCCGTCGAAGTGGAGATGCTCTCCCGCTTCCGCACCCGCGCCGAGACCGAGAAGATCCTCGCCCGCCTGGAGGCCGGCGAGATCGACATCGTCATCGGCACTCACCGCCTGCTCCAGAAGGACATCGGGCTTAAAGACCTCGGGCTGCTCATCATCGACGAAGAGCAGCGGTTCGGAGTGACCCACAAGGAATTCCTCAAGCAGATGCGGACGGAGGTGGACGTCCTCACCCTGACGGCCACTCCGATCCCTCGAACGCTCTACATGGCCCTCACGGGCGTGCGCGACGTCTCGACCATTAACACGCCGCCCGAGGAGCGCCTGCCGGCGATCACTCACGTCGGCCCCTACGATCCTCGGCTCGTGCGGCAAGCCGTCTTGCGCGAGCTCGACCGGGACGGCCAGGTGTTCTTCGTTCACAATCGCATCGAGACCATTCAGGCGATCCGTGCCCGCCTCGATCATCTCGTGCCGGAAGCCCGTCTCGCTGTAGCCCACGGCCAGATGCCCGAGCGGGAGCTGGCGAACGTGATGGAACGGTTCTACGCCGGCGAGATCGACGTCCTGCTCTCAACCTCGATCATCGAATCCGGCCTCGACATCCCCAACGCCAACACCTTGATCGTCGATCGGGCCGACACCTTCGGCCTGGCGCAGCTCTACCAGCTCCGTGGGCGCGTAGGCCGGGGAGCCTCCCGAGCCTATGCCTATTTCTTCCGCCACCCGCGTTTTCGCCCCACCGAAGAGTCGCTGCAGCGGTTGGAGACGATCGCCGAGCACACCCAGCTCGGCGCCGGCTACTCGATCGCGATGCGCGATCTGGAGCTGCGGGGCGCGGGCGATCTGCTCGGCACCCGCCAACACGGCCAAATCGCGGCCATCGGGTTCCACCTCTACACCCGGCTGCTGGCGCAAGCCGTCCGCCGCTTGAAGGCCGGCGACGCCGGCGCCGAGCCGCCCTCCGCCGCGGACCTGCCGCCGGTGACCATCGAGCTGCCCCTCCCCAGCGCCATCCCGGTGGACTACATCCCCAGCCGCGATCTCCGGCTGCAGCTCTACCGCCGCCTGGCGCAGGTGAACAGCGAGGAGGAGCTGGGAAAGATCGCCGCCGAGTTCGACGACCGGTTTGGGCCCGCTCCGCAAGAGGTGAGGAACCTCCTCTACCAGCTCCGCGTCAAGGTGCTCGCCGGCCGGGCCGGCGCCGACGGAGTCACCGTAGAGAACGGGCAGATCCTCGTCGCCCTGCCCGCCTCGCTCAGCGAGGCTGAGCTCCCTGACCTCGGCTCAGACGTCCGCCGCAGCAAGCGCGGGCTGTGGCTCTCGCGAGCGGGCTCCCCAGATTGGCAGACACGTGTTCTCGATCTGCTGAAAGCGCTCGGCGATCACGGCGTTGACATGCGCCAGGGCGCGCGGGCTGGGGCCATCCCTGAGGTTGCGTCCCTCGGCCACAAGCCGTAGGGCCGGTCTCCGAAGGCCGTTCGCCCCGACGATTCGGCCGCGAGCGCGTCGGGCCGCGTTGGGGCGTCATCGTGCGTTTCGGCGGGTGGGGCCCGTTCGAGATGCGTGCAGGGGCAGCACACCTGCCCAGAACCGCACACCTGCACCTCCGGCGCACCGCACACCGCACCTGCGACGCACCGCACACCGCACCTGCAACGCACCGCACACCGCACCTGCGACGCCCCGTTGGGCCGTCGAGGCGCGTTTCGGCGGAAGGAGATGTTCGAGGTGCGTGGACGGGCGGGTCTGAGACCCGCCCCTACGGGTCGCCAGCGATGTAACCTCATGTCGCGTTGGGCCATCGTCGTGCCTTTCGGCGGAAGGGGATGTTCGGGGGGGGTGTAGGGGCGGCTCGCGAGCCGCCCCTACGATTCAGCGGCGATGGAGCCTCGCCGAAGCAACGGTGCATTGAGGCGATCTGTGCGCGAGGGGCTTGCGAGCAGGCTAGGCCCGGCGCGGACGCGCGGGTGCGAGATTGAGACGGCGACGAAAGCCACCAGAACTACGCCCGCGCTCTCTCCGGGGACGGACGCGGTCGGTGTCCTCATGAAAAGGGTACGGGAGAGGAGGCCGGCGGCCGCAGCCTCGCCGATACCCGAGGAGGCGCGGGTGACCAGGTCCTCCCGGCTGTAGAAAGCATGATTCACGAAGGTATCCCGGCTCCTACGAAAGGCCCGACGGCGGGATGATCTCGGCTCGAAAATGGACGAGCACCGTCACCCAGGGCCGCCCATCGACGTATTCGATTCCAACCGCCCAGGTGTGCCAGGTCAGCTGGCTGCCAGGCTGAGTGGCAGGACGATAGAACGCATAGAAATTCAGGTTTGTGTACTCGCCCGGCCAGCGCACCTCGCCGGACGTCGTTCCGGTGCGCAGGCTGTTGCAGGTGACCTCGGCCTCGCCGGTGAAGACATCCTCCAGGAGTGGGGCGATCACCTGGGAGAAGGTGCCGCGGATCGGGAGGCCGGGGCTATCGCTGGCGCCCCAGGTGAGAGGGATCTCGTTCTCATAGATCCCGGTCAGTTCGGCCGGAGGGAGAATGACCTCCGGGTTCCACCAATCATGGCGAATCACC
>DATEAV010000305.1:0-4079 GCA_035288185.1 Anaerolineales bacterium
GCCCACCTGGAAGGCGATCGGGTCGTAGCCGAAGAGGGCCAGATGGGAGGGGCCCGAGCCGGGGGCGATGCCGCGGCGGATGGGGATCGCCTGGCCGAGCGTGCCCTCGAGAGCCAGCTGGTCCATGTTCGGCGTGCGCGCCGCCTCGAGCTCGGTGGGCCCCCCCGGTTCCATGGGCATTCCGCCAAGCCCGTCCAGCACGAGCAGAACGATCTTTCCCGGGGCGCTCTGCCGGAGTTCACTCATCAGATGAAAGTCGGCCATCCAGGTGGTCCTTTCGGGCGGCGAAGGTCTGCCTCGTGGGGCATGGGGCGCCGGGGGGGAGATTGCGGCGCGATTATACCTGCTGATCTTGATGGGGCAAGGAACAAGATGCGCCTCGCCGAGTGAGGGTCCGCGCGGGGCGCGTCTGACAGACGGCGGGCGCCGCGCGGACGGCCTTCGTTGACGCCCCTATCGCCCTCTGGTATAGTGGCCCACGTGACAGTTCCCGAACCGTCCGCGAAGGCAAACGGCGCTTCCGGAAGCCAGCGGGGAAGAATCTGGCGCTGGCTCCGCCCGGGGCTTGGGGTAAAGCGGTGGTTCGTCGTCATGATCGTGGGGATGACGCTGATCGGCCTGGGCTTGGCGTACATCCTCCTCGACATCTACCGCGCGAACCCCGAATCTCCTGTGATGGCGGCCCTCACGTTGAGGACGCTGCCCCGTTGGTTGCGGGCGGCTCTCCTCGCCTCAGCCGGATTCGGGCTTGTGCTCTTTTCCGTCGTCCGACTCAATCGAACGCTGATGGCTCCCTACATACGCCGCGGAAAGCCGATCGTCGACGCGGTCGCCGAGCATCGCCGCCTGGGCCGCGGGCCGCGCATCGTCGCCATCGGCGGCGGCACCGGCCTGGCCATTCTCCTGCGTGGCATGAAGCGTCACTCCGGCAATATCACGGCGATTGTGACGGTGGCCGACGATGGCGGCTCTTCCGGCCGGCTTCGGCGCACGCTCGGGCTGCCGCCCCCGGGCGATATCCGCAATTGCCTGGCGGCGCTGTCCGACGATGAGAACCTCGTCACGCAGCTTTTCCAATACCGGTTTGCGGACGGCGGTGAGCTCGATGGGCACTCGTTCGGCAATCTCTTCATCGCCGCCCTCTCCGGGGTGAGCGGCAGCTTCGACCGGGGCGTGGTCGAGGCGGGCCGCGTGCTCGGAATCCGGGGTACGGTTCTGCCCTCCACGTTGCGCGATGTCGCCCTGCTGGCGGAAAAATCGCTCGCCGCCGACACGCAGGCGATCCGGGTGGCGGGCGAGAGCCGGATCCCCTCTGCGCCTGGTTCGATCCTGCGCGTCCAACTGGAGCCCGGCGAGCCCCCGGCTCATCCCGAGGCAATCCGCGCCGTGCTGGCCGCGGACCTGATCGCCATCGGCCCGGGCAGCCTGTTCACCAGTGTCGTGCCCAACTTGCTGGTGCCAGACCTGGCAAGCGCCATCCGCAGCAGCCGGGCCTTGCGCGTCTTTGTCTGCAACGTGGCCACCCAGCCGGGCGAGACCGATGGCTATGACTGCCTGCGCCACCTGGCGGCGCTGGAGGATCACAGTGGTCCGGGCCTGATCGACGTCGTGTTGGCCAACGACCGGATGGAGGGCCCTCTTCCCGAGGGCGTCGCCTGGGTCTGCGCGGAGGAAGACGCCCCGGGCATGGTCCCGGTCCAGCGTGCGGATCTAGCCGACGCTGGCCGTCCTTGGCGGCATGACGCCGAGAAGCTGGCCCAGGCGCTCATCACGCTCCTCGAGGAGAAGACCGGCCCGCTCGAACCGCCGCCCAATGGCCGTAACGGACGCCTGGCGCCCTCGAACTAACTCCATTCCACAGGAGAACTCTCATGAGCACCAAGATCGGCATCAACGGCTTCGGGCGCGTAGGCCGGCAAGTGCTGAAGGCGATCCTGGAGAAGTATCCCAAGGACCTGGAGGTCGTTGCGATCAACGACCTCTTCGACGCCAAGACCAACGCCCACCTCTTCAAGTACGACTCCAACTACGGGATCTACCCTGGCAAGGTGGAGGTGGATGGCGACTTCCTGGTCGTCGACGGCCGACGGATCAAAGTGCTTGCCGAGAAAGATCCACGCAAGCTGCCCTGGAAAGACCTAGGGGTCCCGCTGGTGATCGAGTCGAGCGGCGTCTTTACGGACGCCAAAGCATCCGGCGAGAAGGCCGGCGCGGGCGCGCATATCGAGAGCGGCGGGGCCAAGAAGGTGATCATCAGCGCCCCGGCCAAGAACGAAGATCTAACGATCGTCCTCGGGGTCAACGACTCGATGTATGACCCCTCCAAGCACCACATCGTCTCGAATGCGTCCTGCACGACCAACTGCCTGGCCCCGGCGGCCAAGGTGGTGCACGATACGCTGGGGATCGTCCGGGCGATGATGACCACCGTCCACGCCTACACCAACGATCAGCGCATTCTCGACCTGGCCCACAAAGACCTGCGCCGCGCCCGTGCCGCCGGCCTCAATATCATACCCACCACCACCGGGGCCGCCCGCGCCCTTGCTCGGGTCATCCCAGACCTGAAAGGCAAGTTCGACGGCTTTGCGCTGCGAGTGCCGACGGCCACCGTGTCGGTGGTCGATTTCGTCGCCGAGGTGAAGAAGGAAACGACCGTCGAGGCCCTCAACGCCGCGTTCAAGGCGGCTGCGGAAGGCCCAATGAAGGGAATCCTGGGCTACACCGACGAGCCGCTCGTCTCCTCCGACTTCAAGGGCGACGACCGCTCGTCGATCATCGACAGCCTCTGCACCATGGTGATGGGTGGGACCATGGTGAAGGTGGTGGCCTGGTATGACAATGAGTGGGGTTATTCCGTGCGCACGGCGGACCTGGCTGCGAAGCTGGCAAAGTCGCTCTAGACCTCAGGAGGGAGCTCCGGCGCCGAGACAGGCGCCGGACTTGTGAGTCGCCATGTTCAACAAGAAGACCGTCCGCGACTACGACTTCAGGGGGAAGCGAGTGCTCGTGCGGGTGGATTTCAACGTTCCAATCAAGGCGGGCAAGGTCAGCGACGACACCCGGATCCAGGCCGCGCTGCCGACGATCCGCTATTTGCTCGACCAGGGTGCGGCGATCATCCTTTGCTCCCACCTGGGCCGCCCGAAGGGCAAGCCCGAGGCCGAATTCTCGCTGCGGCCGGTGGCCGCCCATCTCTCGGGCCTCGTGGGCCGGCCCGTCGGTTTCGTCGAGTCGTGCATTGGCCCGGAGGCCAAGGCGGCGGCCGCCAGGATGCGCGCGGGGGATGTGCTCCTCCTCGAGAATACCCGCTTCTACAAGGAAGAGGAGAAGAACGATCCCGCCTTCTCCAGCGAGCTGGCCTCGCTGGCCGAGGTCTTTGTCAACGATGCGTTTGGCTCGGCTCACCGGGCCCACGCGAGCACCGAGGGCGTGGCTCACCATCTGCCTGCCGTGGCCGGCTTTCTCATGGAGCAGGAGCTGGCCTACCTCGGCAAGGCGCTGGCCATCTCGGAACGGCCTTTCGTCGCCATCCTCGGAGGGGCGAAGATCTCCGATAAGATCGGTGTGGTGGAAAGCCTGGCCGCCCGCGCCGACCGGCTCCTCATTGGCGGAGGAATGGCCAACACCTTTCTGGCGGCGCAGGGCTTGGCGATGGGCGATTCCCTGGTCGAGGCCGAGTCGGTGGAAAAGGCCAAGGGCCTTCTCCAGCGCGCGGGTGAGCGCCTCCTGCTCCCCACCGATGTCGTGATCGGCGACAAGTTCGAAGCCGGCGCCGGCCGTCAGGTCGTCGCCGTCAACGCCATTCCCGCCGGCTGGCGGGCGATGGATATTGGGCCACAGACCGTCGAAGCCTTCACCAGGGCCGTGAAGGGGGCGAAACTCATCGTCTGGAACGGTCCGATGGGGGTATTCGAGTTCCCGGCGTTCGCCGGGGGCACGCAGGCGGTCGCCCAGGCGGTGGCTGATTCCGGCGCGACGAGCGTCATCGGTGGAGGCGATTCAGTGGCCGCGGTCAAGCAGGCCGGCCTGGCGGACCGGATCACCCACATCTCAACCGGCGGAGGCGCCTCCCTGGA
>DATEAV010000306.1:0-22096 GCA_035288185.1 Anaerolineales bacterium
CTGCGGAAATCGGGATGGGCGATGTCGATGAGCGCCCGAGCGCGCTCGCGGATGGTCTTGCCGAAGAGGTAGGCGACTCCATATTCCGTGGCGATATAGTGCACATGATTCCGGGAGGTGACGACGCCCGCGCCGGGCTTCAACATCCCGACGATGCGGCTGATCGGTTTTCCGCCGCGAAGGGAGGCTGTGGAGGGTAGGGCGATGATCGGTTTGCCGCCTTTGCTGCGAGCGGCGCCGTAGACGAAATCCACTTGCCCGCCGACTCCCGAGTAGAGCCGGGGGCCGATACTGTCGGCACACACCTGGCCGGTGAGATCCACCTCAATCGCCGAGTTGATCGAGATCATCTGATCGTTCTGGGCGATGACGAAGGGGTCGTTGACGTATTCGGTGGGGTGCAGCTCGATGATCGGGTTGTCGTCGACGAAGTCGTAGAGCCGCTGAGTGCCGAGAAGGAAACCGGCTACGATCTTCCCCGGATGCAGCGTCTTTCTCTCGTTCGTGATCACACCCTGCTGGACGAGGTTCATCACCCCATCGGAGAACAGCTCCGTGTGAACTCCCAGATCGCGTTTCTCCCCCAAGAAGTGAAGCACGCCATCGGGTATCGCTCCGATCCCCATCTGAAGGGTGGACCCGTCATCGATCAGCTCGGCGACGTGACGACCGATCGCCTTGCTCAGGTCGTTCGGCTCGCCCATCGCCAGCTCGGCGAGCGGGTAGTTCACCGGCACGGCATAGGTGATCTTCGAGATGTGGATGAACGAATCCCCCAGCGTGCGGGGCATCTTCTCATTGATCTCGGCGATGACGATGCGGGCCACTTGCGACGGCGTCTTGGAGAGGCCGGCTTCGATCCCCAGGCTGCAGAAGCCGTGTTCGTCTGGAGGGGCCACATGGATGAGCGCGACGTCGGGCTTCAGGTGGGTTCGGAGGAGCAGGGGGACCTGGGAGAGGAACACTGGCGTGAAATCCGCCCGCCCGTCATGGACCGCTTGGCGGACGTTGTCGCTGATGAATAGCGTGTTGACCCTCAGGTGCCCCTTCATTTCCGGCACGACGTGCGGCGCCGGCCCGATGGTGAGCACCTGGATGATCTCGACGTCGTTCAGCTGAGGGGCACGGGCGACCAGGGCCGCCAGAAGCTGCTGCGGCACCGAGCAGTTTCCGGTGAGGAACACCCGGGATCCGGATTGGATCACCTTGACGGCTTCTTCGGCGGTGGTCACCCGCGCCTTGCTTTCGAGGGGCCAGTTCATTCTTCAGCGCTCCGCAGGCTCACCAGCCGCCTGAGATGTCGAACCTCGCCTCGAAACGTATCGATCCCGCGCTCGAGGGCCGGGAGCTGTTTCAAGGCGCCGTCCAGGCCGAGTTCGGCGATCGCCGCCAGGTAGGGATAGGCTGCGTTGAAGAGGGTGTAGGTCCCTGTGCGGCCGAGGACTCCCGGGAGATTGGGAACGCAGCAATGGATCACGCCTTCATCGATATACGTGGGCGCGCCGTGGCAGGTGGGTCGAGAGGTCTCGATGCATCCACCCGTGTCGATGGCCATATCGATGATCACGGCGCGGCGTTTCATGCGAGAAACCATCTCCCGCGTGACGACGACCGGCGACCGTTCACCCGGGACATAGACCGCCCCGATCAAGACATCGGCGTAGGAGCAGGCGCGAGCGATATTGTAGGCAGTGGAGAACATTGTCACCAGCGGCTTGGCGCAGGAGGCCTGAAGTTCCTGCAGGCGGCGCATGTCGATATCGAGCACGGTGACATGCGCCCCCAACGCGGCGAAAACGCCGGCCGCCGTGCCGCCGACCGATCCTGCGCCGATGATGACCACCTCCGGCGCGGGAACCCCGACCATACCTCCCAGCAGGATCCCCCGCCCGCCGAAGTCGTTCTGCATCAGCCTCGCGGCCACCTGAGGGACGATCTGGCCGCCGAGGCGGCTCATCGGAGCGAGCACCGGACGGTAGCCGTCGACATCTTGGATCTTCTCATAGGCAATGGCGGTGATCTTCTTATCGAGAATCACGCGAAGCTTGTCTTCGCGTGCGGCCTCGAGATGGAGAAAGCCGGCCAGAGCCTGGCCCTCTCGCAGGACGTCGAGCTCCTCCTGCAGCGGCCGTGCGAACTTGAGAACGAGATCCGCCCGGCGCAAGACTTCCTCTTCGCTATAGGCGATGATCCCGCCGGCCTGCGCATAGTCGTCATCGCTGAACCCGGCGCCGACACCGGCCCCCCGCTCGACGTAGACGATGTGCTCGCGCTGAGCAAACAGGTGGACTCCCGCCGGGTGCAGGCCCACGCGGTATTCGTAGGGA
Source organism: Anaerolineales bacterium (assembly GCA_035288185.1). Taxonomy (GTDB): domain Bacteria; phylum Chloroflexota; class Anaerolineae; order Anaerolineales; family E44-bin32; genus DATEAV01. The sequence goes on from DATEAV010000306.1 coordinate 2,328, forward strand.
CGGCGTTCCTTCGGGATCCCAATGATCATTCTCGATCTCCCTGCGCTTCCACCCGCGGCCCCGTGAGCACGCGCCGGATGGCGGGAAGCGCCCAATCGATGGTGGCTCGATCGATGACGAGAGGCGGCGCGAAACGAATCACGTGCGTATGGGTCTCCTTGCACAGGATCCCCTCGCCCTGGAGCGCCTCGCAGAAGCGACGAGCCCCGCCCGCCTCGGGCTTGAGCTCCACGCCGATCAGCAGCCCTCGGCCCCTCACCTCGCGGACCTGTGGGCTGGGGATCTCCGCCAGCTGCTCCAGGAAGTACTCACCGACGGTGGCGGAGTTCTCGACCAGCTTCTCCTCGACAAGCACTCGTAGGGACTCGCGGGCCACGGCCGCCGCCAGCGGGTTGCCGCCGAAGGTGGATCCGTGCTGACCCGGCTCGAAAACGCCCAACACCGGATCGTCGCTGAGGACTGCGGAGACCGGGTAGAACCCGCCTCCCAAAGCCTTGCCGAGGATCAGTACATCGGGCCGGGCGTTCTCCTCGTGTTGATAGGCGAAGAGCGTCCCGGTTCTGCCAAGGCCGGTCTGGATCTCATCGAGCATGAGGAGCAGCTTGTGCTCACGGCAGAGCGAGGCCACTCCGGCGAGGTAGCCTTTCGGAGGGACAATCACGCCGCCCTCGCCCTGGATCGGCTCGATGAGGACGGCGGCTGTGCGCGGGGTGATCGCCTGCTGCATCGCCCGGGCGTCTCCGAAGGGGACGACGACAAAACCAGGTGTGAATGGGCCGAAGTCTTCGCGGTATTGAGCCTCCGACGACATCGAGACGGCGGTGATGGTCCTGCCGTGGAAGTTGCCGGCGCAGACGATGATCTCCGCCTGATTAGAGGCGACGTCCTTGGCGCGGTGGGCCCACTTGCGGGCAGCTTTCACCGCCGTCTCGACGGCTTCGGCCCCTGTGTTCATGGGAAGCACGCGGTCATACCCCGCGAGATCGTGGAGCTCGCGGTAAAGAAGGCCCAACTGGTCGTTGTAGAACGCCCGCGAGGTGAGGGTCAGGCGTGCGGCCTGTTCGGTGAGAGCCCGCAGGATTCGCGGGTGGGCGTGTCCCTGGTTGACCGCGGAGTAGGCGCTCAGACAGTCCAGGTATCGCTTCCCGGCGAGATCGTAGAGCCAGACGCCTTGTCCACGGGTGAGGACGACCCGCAGCGGGTCGTAGGTGTGGGCGCCATACTTGCCTTCGAGGTCGATGGGGTCGGTGGTGGAGGGCATTGGGCAATGAGGATCTGGGTGGATCCAGGCCCGAGCCCACCCAGACGACGAGCGCAGGCCGGGCCCCCGTTGGGACCGGTGAGCGGCAGCCGCCGGAGGTCAGGTGAGCAGAGTCACCAGGATGGCTTTCTGGGCGTGCAGGCGGTTCTCTGCCTGGTCGAAGATCGCGGAGTGAGGGCCATCGGCCACTTCGTCGGTGATTTCCTGGCCGCGGTGGGCAGGGAGGCAGTGCATGACAATCGCCTCCGGCTGGGCTTCGGAAAGCAGCTGCGCGTTCACCTGGTAGGGCGGGAAGACCGCCTCCCGACGTTTGGCTTCGGCCTCCTGGCCCATGCTGGTCCACGTGTCGGTGTAGATCACGGAAGCGCCACTCACGGCTTCGTGTGGATCCTTGAGGAACCGGGCCTGGGCTCCGCTCTCGTGTGCCATCTGCTTCCCCAGGGCCTGGACCTCCCGAGGCAGCTCATGCCCTTCCGGGCTGGCGATGGTGAAATCGACGCCGAGGCGGGCGCAGGCGGCCAGGAGAGAGACGGCCACATTGTTGCCGTCCCCGATGTAGGCCAGTCTCAGGCCCTCAAGCCTGCGGAAACGCTCCAGGATGGTGAGCATATCGGCCAGAGCCTGGCAGGGGTGATTGTAGTCGCTGAGCCCATTGATCACGGGCACCGAGGCATGGCGAGCCAGCTCAAGGACGTGCTCATGGGCAAAGACTCGGGCCATGATCGCGTCGACGTAACGGGAGAGGACGCGGCTTACGTCGGCGATCGACTCCCGTTTTCCAAGGCCGATCTCGTCTGGGGAAAGGTAGAGCGCATCGCCTCCGAGATGGCGCATAGCCATGTCGAACGAGACCCGTGTGCGCAGGCTCGGCTTCTGAAAGACCATCGCCAGCACTTTGCCGGCCAGGATCGGGGAGTTGCCGCCCGATCGGCGCTCGTCCTTCAGCCCGAGGGCCAACTGGAGCATCTTTTCCAGGTCCGGGCGCGTGAAATCTGAGATGGCGAGGAAGTGCCGGGGCAATTCGGGCTCCTGGATGGGGGATTGAGAACGCCCGTTTACGAGCCCAGTATAGCACAGGTGTGGGACTGGAGGCTGAGTACCCACAGGGCCCAACCTGGCCTATAATCTCTGCAGCGACAAGACAAGCATGCCGCCGCCCACGGCGGTCGAGGACGGAGGGTGGAAACGTGAGCCCTGGCCGAGCCCTAGTTGTCGATGACGAGCCGGAGATCGTGCGTTTGTGCTCTCGCCTCTTGAGCAAGGCCGGCTACGAGGTGACGCCCGCCGAATCGCCGGCGGTGGGGCTGGGGGCGCTGCGCGACCATCCCTTCGATCTGGCGCTCCTCGATATCTGGCTTCCGGGAATGGACGGCTTCGCGCTGATGCGTGAGGCCCTCGCCTTGCAGCCCGATCTCGCGGTGGTCTTCATGACCGGCTACGGCACGATCGAGACGGCGATCAAGGCCATGGAGGAGGGCGCCGCCGGGCTCATCCTCAAGCCGTTCGAATCCAACGATGCGATGCTCAGGCAGGTGCAGCAGGCGTATGAGACCAACCGGGCGAGACGCGACGCCGCCCGGAGCCGCATCCTGCAGCCGATCTTCGGCCTCACCGAGGCCCTCTTCAGCGAGACCGAAGAGAGCAGCCTGGGCGCGCGGGTCGTGAACGCCGTCCGTAGCCACCTCAATTGCTCGGTGGCCGGCGTCTATCTGAAGGAAGAGGCCTCGGCGCAGATCCGGCTGGTAGCCAAGCGCGGAGAGGGCGTGGGGCTCGAGGCGGAGGTCGTCCCCGCGCTGGGGCGAAGCGCCGAGCGTCTGGCGGTGATCTATCTGAGCCGCGACGGCGCCGACCTCGAGCCGGCCGACCGCGACTGGCTGGAAGCCGGGCAGCTCGGTTCGGCCATGGTGGTGCCGGTGCGTAGGAGCCAGGGAACGTGCATTCTCCTGGCGGCGCGTCCTTTGGGGGAGGCGCCGTTCAACGAGCCCGAGCGCGAAACGCTTATCCTCCTGGCCCGCCAGGTGGCTGTGGCGCTGGAGAACGCGCGCCTGTATGGAGCTCTACGGTCGTACGTCCGAGAAGTCGAGCGATCCCAGCAGCGCCTCGTCCAGACCGAGAAACTCGCCGCGATCGGGCGGATGATGGCCTCGATCGCCCATGAGGTGAACAACCCGCTGCAGTCGATGCGCAACTGCCTCGACCTCGCCGGCCGGGAGGGCGTGGAAGGCGAGCGCCAGGCTGAGTATCTGCGCATGGCGCGTAAGGAGCTCGACCGCCTCAGCTGGATCGTCCGTCACATGCTTGAGTTCTACCGACCCGAAGCTTCCAGCCGGAATCTTGTCGACATGAATCAGTTGGTTCGCGACGTCGTGCTGCTCACCACCTCGGAGTGCCAGACCAAAGGCATTGCCCTCTCGCTCGAGCTCGAAGAAGGGCTTCCCCAGGTCTGGGGGGCGGCGTTCCAGCTTCAGCAAGTGGCGCTGAATCTGGCGATCAACGCCATCGACGCGATGCCGGATGGAGGAAAGCTTGCCATCCATTCCGGGCGCCGGCGCGACCGGGTGGAAGTCTCCTTCCACGACACGGGCGTGGGCATACCGCGGCAGGATCTGCCGCGCCTCTTCGAGCCGTTCTACACTTCCAAGGAGGGCGGCACGGGGCTCGGCTTGGCGATCAGCTACGGGATCGTCGCCGCGCACTCTGGGACGATGGAAGTGGAGAGCGATCCCGGGGCGGGGACGACGATCCGGGTGCTGCTTCCGCCGGCGGCCAAGGAGTAGAAGTGGCGGTGCGGGTGTTGGTGGTCGATGATGACGACGTAGGGCGCATGACGCTCACCGAGATCCTCCACCTGGAGGGGTTTGAAGTGGTGGAGGCGGACGGAGGCCGGGCGGCGCTCGAACGGCTGCGGGAAGGGGGGTGCGACGTCATGCTCCTGGATCTGAAGATGCCCGATCTCGACGGCGTTGCCGTGCTGCAGCAGACGGCCGAGCTTGCCCCCGACATCGAAGTGATCGTCTTCACCGCTCACGGCTCCCTGGAATCGGCGATCCAGGCCGTCCGCCACGGTGCCTACGACTACCTGCTCAAGCCGACGAGCACCCAAGACATCCTCGAGACTGTCCGGCGTGCGGCGGAACGGAAGGAGCAGAAAGCGAGGTCGGCGGCGGAGGCCGCCCCGGCGGAAGCCCGGCCGCAGGAGGCGTGGGCGGATCTCCCGCCGGAGATCGAGTTCGGCGGCCTGCGCCTGGATGTCGATCGGCGATGGATTGCGTGCGGGGGCGCGGGCGTCGAGCTCACGCCGGCGGAGACCCGCCTTCTCCTGGCGCTTTTCCGGCGTCAGGGAGAGGTGGTCACTTGCGAGGAGCTGGTTCGAGAGGTTCAGGGGTATAGCGTCGAGAGCTGGGAGGCGCCGGCGATGATCCGGCCCGTGATCAGCCGGCTCCGGCTCAAGCTCCGGCAAGCCGGCGGCAACGCCGAAAGCATCGGCACCGTCAGGGGGACCGGTTATCTCCTCGAGGCGCAACTCGACCGCTGACCCGCCTTTTTCGTAGAGTTCCTGGGCAGTCCTGTGATTGAAGTGTGGATCTCGCGGCTGGGAGGCGTCGCCGGGCTGGCGACGCTAGGCGCCGCCCTATGGAGCCTTTCCAGGGCGAGTCGCAGGCCCGCCGGCCGGATCGAGGGGCCGGCGGGGAATCTGCTGCGCTGGCCGATCCTTGGGGCGGCCACCTTGCTCTACCTTGTGATCCTCATTCTTCTCTGGCGGCCGCTGCCGATCGAACTCCGCGACTCGTCACGAATGGCCCTCGTGCTCTTGGGCGCGGCGATATACTTCCCTTCGCTCGGGCTCTACCTGTGGGGGCTGCGCGCGCTGGGCACGATGTTCGGCGCGGCGAGCGGGTTTGGCGTACGTCTCCATGCCGGCCATCAGCTCGTGATCGATGGGCCCTTCTCCGTGGTCCGCCATCCGATGTACCTGGCCGTCTTCCTCGCCGGGATCGGCGGCCTTCTCCTCTATCGGACCTGGGCGATGCTCTTCTTCGCCTCCAACATGCTGGGGCTGATCTTTCGAGCTCGGCGTGAGGACCGCGCCATGGAAGCCGAGTTTGGAGAGAGTTGGCGGGCGTATGCCGAGCGGGTTCCAGCCTTTCTCCCCCGCCTGCGCCGGCGGAGGTAGGCGTCTGAACGCCGGGTGGAGTTTCTCCAACCGGATCGACTGCCGCCAGGCCGCGCCGCACCGGAGGTCAGGCGATGAATCCCTTCCTCAAGCGCCTCGGGTTCGGTCCCGACGATCGTGTGGTCATCCCGCACGCCGACGACCTGGGAATGTGCCATGCCGCGAATCAAGCGTTCCGGTGGATCGCGGATCAGGATGTCGTCCGCACCGGGGCGGTCATGGTGCCGTGCCCGTGGTTTGATGAGATCGCCGCCTACGGCCGAGAGCGATCCACGCAGGCGGATCTTGGCGTGCATCTCACGTTGAACTGCGAGTGGGACGTCCAGCGTTGGAGCCCGATTTCCACTCGAGATCCGGCCAGCGGGCTGCTCGACGAAGAGGGCTGCATGTGGCGCGACAACGCCTCGCTCTACGCGCACATGGATCCGAAGGCGGCCGCTGCCGAGATGCGGGCGCAGGTTGTGCGGGCGCTGGCGGAGGGGATGGACGTCACCCACATGGATACTCACATGGGATCGGTCCTGCATCCAGCCCTGGCTCCCGCCTATCTGGCGTTGGCCCAGGAATACCGCCTGCCGGCCCTGATCCTGAAGATTTCCGTGCAGGCGCTGGCGCGCATGGGCGTTCCTCCGGAGTCGGCCTCGCAGCTCATCGGGGCATTGGAAGAGTTGGAGCGGAGCGGGGCGCTGCCCATCTTCGATGCCATGGCAGATCTGCATGCGGCGCCAAAGGGAGACCGGCTCGGCGAGTACGAAGCCAGGCTGGGCGGGCTGCGCCACGGGCTCACCCATCTCGTCTACCATCCGGCGCTTCCCGGAATAGAGATCGAGTCGATTGCCGACGATTGGCCGATTCGAGTGGCTGATTTCGAGGCCTTCTCAAGCCCACATCTCCGGCAAGCACTCGAGAGGAGCGGAGTCTTCGTGCTCGAATATCGAGCCCTGCGCGACGAGATGCGTCGCGGGTGAATCCGGCCACACGAGAAGGGCTCGCGGAAAAGCGCAACGCCCCGACGTTTTCGACAGCCTTTCAACGAGCAGTCTGGCAACGCCTCTGGCGGGGAGAGCGGACTTGCCGCTCGCGGAAAGAGACACCGGGTTTCTCGCTGAAACCCGGTGTCTTTCTCGTTCGACGACCTTCGGGCGCCTCACCTCTCCCTCCAGGCCCACGTTCGACTCTCACTTGCCTGGGACGACCAGGCGTAGGCCAGGAACGGCGGCCATTCGCGGCGCTTCCCCACTGCGCATAGCCACAGAGAACGCGTCTCAGCCACGATATTCGGCGTCGCGAAGGCCTGCTTGCCGCCGGCGATGTGGCGGTCGCGGTTCAGCTGTTGGTCTTTGCCCCTGAGGAGAAACTGGGGGCTTTGGGTCGGCCCGGGGGGTTGTGCGCACGTGGCGAAGGTCTTCGGGGTTTCTCTTCGAGTTTTGTCGCCCGATAGCCTCCATGGGGGATTGTCAGAAATGGATGAAGTGGGGCAATCTACTACCTGACTCTAATCTCGGCCGGGCAATCCTGCCGGAGCGGTGCGCTGCCCCACAAGGGGCACAGGCTCGCCGCGTCTCGCCTTACCATCGATCCGCAAGCCCCCAGGCGGCGACTTGACGCCGCAGATTCTCTCGGGCTGGGATGGAGCGCCGGCCAGCACTTGCCATGGGTTCCGGAGGATGATCCAGACTCTCTTCGCCATCGACTGCGGAGCCACCAACTGGCGGATCTACCGCGCCGGCTACCAGGTGGACGGAGGCTCCGTCCGACTGGCCGCCGAGCCGCAGCCCGCGCCCCTCACAAGCTTCGTCGAACGTCGCCTCCCGGCCATGCTCTGCCTCACCCCGGATGGCACCTCGCTGGAGACCTTTGGCGAGGCAGCCCAGCAACGGCTGGAGGACGAGGAGGTGCGCCAACGCGTCCGTGAGCACTTCAAGCCATGCGTCGGCGCCCACCTCAGCCCGACGCCGTTGCCCCACCAGAAACGCTACACTCATGGCGAGGCGCTCTCCTACACCCGGATGCTCCTCTCGGCCATCCTCGAGCAGTTGCGCCAGGAGAAGTGGCGGGCCCAGCCTTCCGGAGAAAACCTTCACATCGCTCTGGCCTATCCGGTCCATTGGCGTTCCGAGCACCAGGGGGCGATCTTCGACGAGTTCCGCAAGACGGCCGAAGGATGCCTGCCGGAAGAGCTCCATGCCAACCTGCGTTTCGTGCCCGAGCCGGACGGGGCCATCCTCTCTCTTCAGCGGCAGGGCCTCTTGCGGCCCTCCGGCGACGGCCGCCTTACCCTGATTGCCGACATCGGCGGCAGCAGCAGTGACCTGATCGCAGGACAGCTCGACCCGGGCGCGGGCACCCTCGTGGCGGTCCGTCGCTACGGACAGCCGCACGGTGGCGGGCTGTACGACGATGAGATCGCCAAGTTCATCGCTGACGAACTGCACATTCCCGCCTCCTCGTTAGCCGACGATCCCTCGGCGATGGTGGCGCTGCGAGTCTACGGTCGGCAGCTCAAGGAATCTCTCAGCCGCCAGCTCCTCCATCCGGACAGCAGCCTGACCTCGGTGAAGCGCGTGGTCACCCTCGTCCTAGGCGGAGACCAAGTCTTCCGGGGTTGGGTGGCACTTGACGAGAGCGGTTTCCGCCAGATCGCCCGCCATCGCATCGTCGATTTTGAGTACGTCATTGAAAACGGGCTCAAGGCGATGGGGCTGGCCGAGGCCGATATCGGCCAGGTCATCCTGGTGGGCGGAGGCTCGAAGCTCTTCAGCGTCATCGGCTACCTTCGCCAGCGCTTCGGCGGGACGAACGTCCTCCTGGCCGACAATCCAGAGGAGATCGTGGTCCAGGGCGCGGCGCTGGAGTATGAGAAAGCCTCCGAGCTGCCCTGGCAGCGGGCGGCTACCCCGCCGGCACCGCCGGCCCCCGAATGGGTGCTCGTCAACGGGGATGATCAGCCCCACCCTCTGCGCGAGGAATGGATCACTATCGGTCGCAAGCGCGATAACGCCATCTGGCTGCGCGATGATCGTGCCTCGCGCCACCACGCCGAGATCCGCACGGCCGGCGGCGACCCGCAGATCGTCGACCTGGGGAGCTCCAACGGCACCTTTGTGAATGGTGAGCGCCTGCCGCCCAACCAGCCTCGCGTGCTGATCGCGGGAGATCAGGTGCGCATCGGCGCGACCGTGCTCACCGTTCAACGGCCCGGCCAGGCGACCGGCGGGCGGGGCGTTCACGCGTGACCGATCACAGCCTCGTCACCCGGCCGCCCGAGAGCCTCGAGCCCCTCGACACACTCCCCGTCGGCGCGTTGACCGTCGCCGGCGACGTGATTTCCCGGGCTCTGCTCTTCGCCCTCAGTCGCTCCTACCTCGACGGTCCGATTTTCGAGGCCAACTACGTCCGCCTGCTCGAGCCGGCGGTCGAAGGCCCGCCCGACGTCGCCTTTCTGCACCTCGAGCAGATCGGGCAACCGGTGAAGGAGGGGCCGGGCCAATCGATGAAGGCGGTGCAGACGACGCTGGCCGCCTGCCACGACCCTCGCTACTCGCTCCTCTTTGTGATCTCGAGCGACGGGCTGCGCAGCCACCTGCATCTGGGCGTGGCCGCCCGCTCGCCCAACGCGCAGCCCAGGCTCTTCGCCGATCAATTGGGCGAGTTCCTCTGCTCCAACTGGCCCGGCACCCGCGTCACCCCCGTCACCGACTACGGGCAGATTGTTCAACGCTTCCATCTGCCGCTCAGCCGCTTCCGCTACGCCCGGGCCTTCACCGGGATTCCCGCCTCGAAGTCGGACGGCTCTCCGGTCGCCGGACAGAGCCTCGACCTGTTCATGCGCGGGCTGCGCGGCAAACCGTACCTCTACCTCGTAGTGGCCGATCCGATGTCCGCGGGGCAGGTCGACGAGATCATCGCCGCCTGCCGCACCCTGGCCGGGCAGGTTCATGCCTTCACCAAGGCTACCATCCAGCGCAGCATCAGCGAGGGGACGTCCACCAGCGTCGCCCGCAGCGAGAGCGACTCCCGGTCCACCAGCACCACCACCGGAGCTTCGGAAAGCACCTCCGATGGAAAGAGCAAGGGCGTCCTCGGCTCCTTCCTTGAGCGGTCCAGGGGCCTGGGGAGAGGGGTGAAGACCGGCGGCATGTTCGGGATGGCCGGCATGCTGGCGGCCGTCGGGGGCCCGATGTTGATGTCGGGGATGCTCGGCATGTTTGGCCAGCTTCTGCCTTCGACGACCTCGTCCGTCACCACCGGGACCTCGACCTCCGAGGCGGAGACCCTCGGCCGGACAACCGGGGTCACGGAGACGGATGGCACCTCCACGAACGAATCCGTTTCCTTCGGCCGCGAATACCTCAACAAGCACGCCGAGGCCTGCGGGCAGCTCCTCGACCAGACCGTCAAACGCTTCCAGACGGCCCGGGGCCTGGGATGCTGGGACGTCGGGGTGTATGTCCTCAGCGATCAAGCCGAGACGGCGGCGCAGGCTCAAGCTCAGCTGAAGGCGCTGGTGAGCGGCGCCAATAGCTCGTTCGAGCCCGTCCGCGCGATCGACCTGGGCTCGATCTGGGACGGTCAGGCTCAGGTGTCGCTGGATGCATTCCAACATCCGCCCTTTCGCCTCTTTCAGCCCGCCGATGGTGAGCAAATCCGCCACCCGCTCGGGCCGTTCTTTGAGGGCCTCACCACGCCGCTCAACACCGAAGAGCTTTCCCTCTTCGCCAACCTGCCAGTGCGCGAGATGCCCGGCATGCCGGTGCAGCCGACCGCCTCCTTCAGCCTCAACCCTCCCACGCCGGGGGACGCCGGCTCGGCGCTTAAGATCGGGGATGTGCTCGACGGCGGCGAAACGGTGGGCAACCTCACCTACGAGGTCGACGTCAACACGCTCACCCGCCACGTGTTCGTCACTGGCATCACTGGCTCCGGCAAATCCAACACCTGCCGGCGCCTGATCGCCGAGCTGATGGCGCGCAACGTGAACTTCATGGTCATCGAGCCGGCCAAGGACGAATACGTCCAGCTGGCGCTGGCCTACAACCAGGCCGGCACATTTGATCGCCCGATCTCCGTATACATGCCGGGGCGATCGGCCTGGGGCGGCCACCGCCTCGAGCCGCTTCGCCTCAACCCCTTCGACGTCGTGCGCCTGCCGGGCGTGACGGCTCAGGTGATGCCCCATCTGGACCGCCTCAAGTCGATCTTCAATGCCAGTTTCCCGATGCAGGAGATCCTTCCGGTGATCCTCGAGGAGGGGCTGATCGATCTCTACGACAGCCAGGGATGGCTCGAAGCCAGCCTGCCCGAGGCGGCGGTGGCCTGCCCCACGCTCGAGCAGCTCTATGACCGCATCACCGGGCTGGTGCGTGCCAAGGGCTACGAGCAGCGCATCACCGACAACATCATCGCGGCCATGCGCACCCGCATCGGCAGCCTGCTCCGCGGCTGGAAGGGTGAGCTGTTCAACCACCCGGCCTCGACCCCCTGGCCGGAGCTGTTCGACCGCCCGGTGGTGATCAACTTGCAGTCGATGGGCGACGATGCCGACAAGTGCTTCACCATGGCCCTGCTCCTGAACTTCATGTACGAGTATCGCCAGGCGCAGCACGAGAGCGAAGGATCGCCCGAGTCACCGGAGTTGCGCCATCTGGCCATTTTCGAGGAAGCCCATCGTGTGCTGCGAGCTGCCCCTCCGGGGGTTCCGGGAAACGCCCACCCCCAGTCGAAGATGGGCGAGATGTTCGCCGATATCCTGGCCGAGATCCGCGCTTATGGGCAGGGCCTGGCGATTATCGATCAGGTTCCGGCGAAACTGGTTCCCGACGCACTCAAGAACACGAATCTGAAAATCATCCATCGACTGGTCGCCTCCGACGATCGCGAGACCATGGCCGGTACTCTGGCCCTGACTCGCGAGCAAGCGGAGGTAATCGCCCGCCTCAAGGTGGGCCACGCCATCGTCGCCGGGGTCCAGGACGACCTGGCCTCCTGGGTGCGAGTCACCTACACGCCGTTGCCCAAGCTGCACCCGCACAAGCCGCCCGCAGGCGGGAAATGAAAAGAGGTTCAAGATGGCACATCTCACGGCCGGGACGCTGCAAGCAACGATCGGATACCTGCATCTGCTCTCTTTCTGCCCACCGAACCGCGCCTGGGAGCTCCGTCTCGCCTCCGAGCCGCTTCGCAAGGGCCTGGGCTTGAGGGGGGGCTTGAGCGCCGATGAGTTCCTCGCCGCCGCCCAGCCGGAGGCGTGCCGCCGCATTGTGTCTTTCCACGAGCGCACCCGCGAACCGCGCCCCGCGGTCGTCGTCTCCTTGGTTGAGATGGCGGGCCTTGCCGAGAAAGGGCCCGTCGGCGTGCAGATTCTCGCCGAGGGGATGGCGGTCCTCGCCGGCCTTCCGGGACGGGCCAAGCCCGACAACCGGTTGCGACGCAACAAGGGGTGCCAGCTATGCGTCGCGGCATGCCGCTACGGCTATTTCAACCTTGTCACCCGGCCAAACTACTCCCTCTTGCGCGGCCTGCTCGAGCAAGAGGCCGCCAAGCCGGCTGACCAGCAGGATCCTCTCGGCACTCTATGGACCTTCGCCATCGGCCATCTCTGGCGGACGCTGGGTGTGGAGCTTGCCTACATTTCCGCCTCCCACCTGGGCAACCTGGCCTTCTGCCTGCTCACCCTGGGGACAAGCCAAGCACGGCGACCGGTCCCCGAGCAGGAGTATGGCCTCCTCCAGCAAGCCAATCAGAAGCTGATTCAGACGTGGCCGCAAAACGGGCGCTCACGCATTGCCGCGCTTCAGGCCCAGGAGTGACAGACCGCCGCCCTGCATAGACAACCCTAAAGCCGACGGCCTGAGTCGACGGCATGGGTAGAGAGGATCGAGCCATGAACGAGATGAACCTGGAAGTCAACCGAGCGTTCGAGAAAGTGGAGTGGGATCCGGCAGGTGTCCAGGAACTTGACGACATGACCTACGAGCCGGGATCGGTCCTCGAGAGGGTGTCGGACTACGCTGGCGCGGAGGCCATCCAGTCCCTGGTTGTCGGGCTGGTGGCCAACGTCCTGGGCGGGATCGGCAATGCGATCGACGACTATCTGGAGAGGGTCGCCGACCAGGCCGCGGAGCGCCAGGCGGAGAGGGAAGGCGGGCTCCGCGATGAGCCTGCGCTCTATACCGAGAGCCAGGTCCGCGAGATCGTCAACGAAGCGATGGAGGCCTATCGGCAAGAGTCGCGAGCGACCGGAGCGGAGTCGCTCAAGGGCAGCTTGAAGACTGAGACCGCCTTCGTCAGCCGTTTCGAGAGCACCCCCAGCGAGAGCGTAGAGACCGAAGCGAGCGACGTCGAGGCCGCGCCGGAAGAAGCCGCGCCAGCCCTGGAGAGCCCTGTCGAGCAACCCGCGCTGCAAGTGCAAGGAGAACTCGGAGCGTTTACGCCCATCGCCAATCACACCGTGGCCTCCGGCGACTCGCTCTGGGCGATTGCAGAACAGTACTATGGCAACGGCGCGGAGTGGCCGCTGATCTACCTCGCCAACCGGGAGGTCATCGGCGACAACCCCAACCTGATCTACCCGGGCCAGGTCTTCGAAATCCCGCCGGTTGAGGCCGCTGAGAACCGCCCCGTAACGATCATCGAAGGCTCGACGATCCCGCCGGTCGTCAGCACGCCGGCCCAACCGACACCGCTACCCGAGGCGCAAGCGACGCCCGGTGCGCAGGCTGGTGCCGAGGCCACTGACCGGGTGGGCCCACGGACGACAGATGAGGCTCGCGCCGGTCCCGCGCCTGATGTAGGCGAAACCACGCCGGCGGCTGAGGCAGAGGCCGGGGCCGAGGCTTCCGACCGCGACGCCGGGCAGATTGTAGATGAGGCCGTCTCCGGCGCAGTGCCTGCGGCGGAGACGGCCGCGGAGTCACCCGAGGAAGCGGCTGAGCCGACCGAACAGGTTGAGGCCGAGCCAACGATCGAACCCATGCAAGCGATGTCCGATGAGGAGGTCCAGGAAGTGATCTCGGGCCTGCGAGGCGGTAACGTTGAGGCCGCCGACCTGCCGGCCAACACCATCCGCAACTTGTTGGCTCGTGCCAACGCGCCCGACGCCTCGCCCGAGGTGCGGGAAGCCCTCTCCGAGGGGCAGCAGGCGTTCGTGCGCACGATTGCCCTCGTTGCCGACGGCGAAGTCCCGGTCTCCGAGCTCACGCAGGACCAAATCCGCTTCATGATGAACTACGACCCGATGTTCGAAATGGCCGACTGGGTGGATGAAGAGACCGCGGCAGACATCGAGGCCGTGAGGGGCTCCTATAGGCTGCTCGAGGAAGGCTTCAACCACGGCACGTTCACAACGCAAGACATCGTCGATGCGGTGTGGCGGGACCGATTCAACTATGACATGATCCCAGACTACATCGTGAGGCACATCGTGGATGACGTCGAGGCCGGCCTCATCTCCTCCAACCAACTGCATTACGAGAGGTTCCTGACCCCGCTTCTCCAAGACGTGGACGCAGTGGGCGCGCAGTATTTCGGCGAGCGGATGGCCCGGGAGTACCTCCGACAAGTCGGCCCGGAGGCAACGATCAGCGCCGACGCCATCCCGGCCAGCCTGATGCGGCAGATCCTGGCTGAAGTTGACGCCTCGGCTCTTCCCATGCCGGGTGAGAATGGGCTGCCGATCTTCTCGCCCGGAGAACTGAGCGAGCAGACTGAGCGCTCGCTCGCGATCCCGGCCAGCGCGATCCCGGCCAGCATGATTGAGCAGGCCTACGACTATGCCCGCACGGGGGCCCTCACGGTCGAGGCGATCCCGGCCAGCATCCACGTCCAGGCGATGGAGGCTATCGGCTCGGGCGCCATCCCGGCCAGCGCCATCCCGGCCAGCGCTCTCAACGATCTGCTGAATGACGTCCGCGCGGAGGCCATCCCGGCCAGCGCGATCCCCGCCAGCTTCATCGTAGAGATGACGGCCGAATCGGGGCTGATCACCGGCAGCTACCACAACCGGGAAGTCTTCTTCAACGCCATGCCGCCCGAAGCCCTGATCAGCGTCGCGGTGGGAGCGATCCCGGCGAGCGCCATCCCGGCAAGTGTGGAATATGCAATTCCGGCAAGCGCCATCCCGGCCAGCGCCATCCCCGCCAGCCTGGTGACGGAGATCTCCCAGATCCTGAACCGGGATGACATCATCAGCCGCGACGACATCATCAGCCGAGACGACGCCGTGGCCCTGGAGGGCGCCTTCCTGAGCGCGATCCCGGCGTCGACCCTCGTCGAGCTGGTGCGCAACATCTCCGACGTCCGGGCGATTCCGGCCAGTGCCATCCCGGCCAGCGCCATCCCGGCCAGCGCGATCCCGGCCAGCATGATCGAGCACATTATCAGCCGGGACGACGTCGTCAGCCGGCTCGAAGGCCTGATGGGAATCGACCCGAGCCTCTATCAGGGCTTCGGGCAAGGTCTCCAGGCGGTGATCGGGTTGGGTATGCTCAACCCGGGGGCAATCCCTCAAGGGTTGCAGGTCCATGTGCCGGGCCTCTAGAGAGAGTGAGCCCTTCAGGCCCCGTCCCACAGCGGTGGGCGCCTACATAGAGAGTGGCCCGGGAGGTCGCTGAACGCGGGTGCCCAGCTTCAGGTCTCGCTATCCCATGGTGGAGGAAGAGGACCGACCAACATGCGCTGCCAAGAGTGTGGTCAAGAAGTCCCCGAGGGCGCGCGCTTCTGCGGCTACTGCGGGCATAGGCTGATCGCTGGCCATCCCGCGCCGGTCGCTTCGCGGCCGATAGAGGCCTTCGATGACGACGCGCCCACCAGGCCGGAGACGCCGCCGGCCCCCCGAGGCGTGCAGGCTGGGGCGCCTCCGGCCGCGCCGGCAGCCGAAGAGGATCATGGAAGAGAGGCTCATCCCGCGATCCCGGTGGGCGCGGTGGAGAAACGCGGTTGGGGACGGCGGCTGGCATGGCTGGCCGGCGTCGTCGCGGGCATTGTCTTGCTCTCCCTCGTGGCGGCCTATGGCCTCGGCCGTCAGCCACGGGCGACACCGGCGCCTTCGGGGCCCACCGAAATCTCGCTCAATGGCGGTGATCAATCCGTCCCAGCGGATACCCCGATCGTGCTGCGGATAGGCTGGATTACGGATACCGAGGGGCAGGTCGGAGAATTCCTTGAGGCGATCGACTTGCAGGTGTGGATCGACGGTGTCCCGCTTGAAAACACGCAGGCCTGCTGGGGGCCGGTCGGTCCAGAGGACGACCTGGACGGCAATGGCGATGCAGAGTTCATCAGCGAGTGGGAGTGCCCCATCGGCATCCTCGGGAGCGGCACGCATATGGTTCGGTCAGAAGGCGTGCTGCGGGGGCCGATCAGCGACGGGTGGGACAATTACGAGGGCTCGATCCTGAACCACGAATTGCAGATCCAGGTTGAGTAGAGGGGAGGGGGGCAGCAGGCGCCGTCGTGCCGGCGTAGTGCACCGAGCCTTGCGGGGCTTCCCTCTCTCTCCAGGAGCCAACCGAGATGCGTTGCCATAACTGCGGTCAGGAAGTCCCCGAGGGGACCCGTTTCTGCGGCTTCTGCGGCCAGAAACTGGTCGCCGACGGGCGGCCTCGGGAGCCAAGCCCGGCGTTCAACGAAGACGCTCCCACTACGTTGGAAGCGCCTCCCCGGCTTCCGGAGCCATCTCGCGGCGGATCCATACCCCTGGCCACGCAGCCGCCGATCGGGCCGGTTGCAGGTGGGGGATCGGTCTATCCACCCCAGGCTCCGCGCAGCCGTCGCGGCTGGTGGATCGCGGGGATTGGCGCCCTTGTGGTCGTGGCGATTGTAGTCTGCGTCGCCGGCGTGCTCGTCCTTCGCCCAGGAGACCTGCTCGGGCAGCTCGGGCTCCGCGGACCAAGCGCGCCGCCTGCGACCAGCGCGCCGTTTGTTCCGCCAACCTCCAGCTCCGCCAGCATCGCGTTTACTGTCGAAAACCAGGCGGCCTCCACGATCTGCTTTGTACGCATCTCGCCCACGGATAACCCCGAATGGGGCGACGACTGGCTCGGAAGTGACATCATCCCGGCTGGCGCGAGCTATGGATTCGACGTTCCGCCGGGAGAATACGACCTACGGGCGGAGTTCTGCGACGGTGGCGAGCCTGAAATCGTGTGGGCTGTCGACCTCACCGCAGACCGCCTGTGGGTAGTCACAGGCGGCGGGGGGGTTGCTGCAACGCAGATTGGCGGTGGGCAACAGCCGCCCGGCGGTGATGTCACCCTCACCGTCTACAACCAGGGTTCGACGACGGTGTGCTTCATGCGTATCTCCCCAACGACGGAGAGCACCTGGGGGGACGACTGGCTGGGCTCCTCGGTGATCGGGGCTGGGGGCACCTTCGCGTTCAGCGTCCCGGCGGGAGCGTGGGACCTGCGAGCCGAGGATTGCAGCGGCAACTCCCTGAGCACGGAGATGGGCGTAAGCCTGACCGGTGACATAACCTGGACCGTCCCCTGAACCGGATGGGGCCCAGGCCGGGCTGAGGATTGGGGACGGACGAGGCGGGCAGTGCCACTTGCAGAGGACACTCTCCTCGAAAACCGCTACCGGATCGACGGCCTGGTGGCCGCCGGCGGGATGGGCGCCGTCTACCGTGCTTTCGACACCAATCTGCAGATCGAGGTGGCGATCAAGGAGAACTACTTCCACACTCCCCAGGCGGCCGAGCAGTTCAAACGCGAGGCCTTCATCCTGGCCAGGCTGCGCCACCCCTCGCTGCCGCGGGTCCTCCAGCATTTCAGCGCCGAAGGCCAGCAGTACTTGGTGATGGAGTTCATCGAAGGGCCAAACTTGTGGGAGCAGATCAAGCGGGAAGCGGCGCCCTTTTCGGAAGCCCAGGCTCTGGCCTGGATCGACAAGATCTGCGAGGCCGTCTCCTACCTGCACAGCCAGTCGCCGCCCATCATCCACCGGGACATCAAGCCTCAGAACATCAAGGCGATGCCCGATGGGCAGGCCGTGCTGGTGGACTTCGGTGTCGCCAAGGAGGGGGCCTCAGAAGCCCGCACAGCCACAGGAGCCCGCGGTGTGACGGCCGGCTTCTCGCCCCCCGAGCAGTACAGCGGAGGAGGCTCCAGCCCGGCCACCGACGTCTACGCGCTCGGAGCTACACTCTATGCACTGCTCACGGGCGTCAAACCGCCGGATAGCATCTCACTCATTATCGGCGAGGCTCAATTCGTCCCCCCCAATCAAATCAATCCCTCGATCAGTCTGGCTGTGGCGGAGGCTATCGGCTGGGCGATGCAGCCTCGTGTTGCCGATCGGCCCCCGACGGTCGGGGCCTGGCGGGCGCGTTTGCGGCAGGCCGCGGCGACGGCCGGTCGACGAATCGAGCCTCATCCGTCCAACGAGGGCAGAATACCCAACGGCGCCGCATCCGCCGTGTCTGGCGAGACCAAGGCCCCCTCCGATAGCGCTGCGCGTAAGGACGGGAACAAGGACGGCACGGCCTCGATCTGTCCACAGTGCCGAGCGCGAAACCGGCAGGGCGTGCGCTTCTGTGAGTCCTGCGGAGCGCCGCTCACCGCCGGCACTCCCGACACGGCGACACGACCGGTGATCTGCCCGGCATGCCGAACCCCCAACCGCCGCGACGTGCGCTTCTGCGAGAACTGCGGCGCGGCCCTCGGTTGACCTCCGCCGGGATTCCTGGAGCCTCACCACCGCGCCGATCGCGCCCCAATCCCAGACCGGCGAGCGACACCTTCGGAAGTGCGGCGGCTCTGGAGCGACCGGATCCCCTTGCGTCTATTTCCATCCATAGCCGTATGTAAGTGAGCGGGATGGATCGCTCGCCATCTTCGCCTCATACGGCCAGGTGCCCCCGTTTCTCGGACAGGGAGATCGTCGCCGACGTCCCTGAATTGAACTGGAGGAAATCCGCCTCGATGCCGTCGCTGACGATCACCCCATGGCCCGGCATGTGGGAGAGTAGTTCGAGAGGAGTCTGGGAGGTGATCTTGCCGAACGTAATCCCGGCGGAAGAGGTCTTGCTCGGCCACGGCTCCCGCACGGAGAAGTAGAGGTAGTCGGCGTCCCACGGAAACGCCGGATCCTTGGCCCACTTCATCAAGCGTCCGGTGGCCGCGGTGGCGATTCCCGTTGCCCCTGCAAGGACGCTGCGAAACCAGCCTGTGGAACCCAGACCGGTAGAGACGATGATCCCGCTGGAGGAATGCTCCTCTGCCCGGTCCCCAACTCGAATCGTGTAGCGCGCCGAGGTGTGGGTCCGTGGTCCTATGAACAAGTCGTTCACGCCGTTGAGGCTTTCGCCGGTATTCAACGAGACCTTTGCCATCGTCACCTGCCTGATGGTTCTCTTGCGATGGAACACCTCGCGTAGGGCCGTATCCAACTGGCCCAGGGTGAAGGGCAACAGCACGCCCTCCCACCTTTGAGGGTCTGGATTGACGCCGAGAACCACCTGGTGGGTGAGGTACTTCAGCACATTGGCGACCAGGCCATCCTGGCCGAGGACAACGACCGTATCCTCTTCTCCGAATATGAAGTTGGTCACATAGGCTCGGTGGAGCGTCTGCAGGCGGCCAAGCCTGGAGAGAATCGTTTCTGCCTCGTGGACGGCCGCCTTGTATGTGCGGTCTTCGGATTGATAGTCGGAGAAATCAGCCCCCAGATGCTCGATGTAGAAGCGGGCCTGCTCCTGTGTGTTGAAGCGCGCAACAAGGTCATCCAGTCGGGTGTCTCGCACGACCAGGATGATCTTATTCTCTGTCAGGCGGTCCATTGCTTGCGTCGGTCCGTGCGAGGAGTTCGCGGAGTAGGTCCGGCGAGACGTTGAGCTGCCCGATCCTGTCCGCCCGTTCCGCCATTTGCTTGAAGGCCAGGGCGACAAGATGGGCGGGATCCATGCCGACGCTGCTAAGGGCCTGGAGCACCTTCGGTTCGACCTGGGAGAAAGCCTTCATGACGGACGACAGAGCGTAGGCTTTGGCATCGGCCTCGTCGCGGGCATTGGCTGTGGCGAGGGTGACCAGCTCTTGCTTCCTCGCCTCCAGGGCGACCTGGGTGGCGATCTCGGCCTCTCTCAGCTCTCGCCTCTTCTCCTGGACCGACTTCTCGGCCTCCATCTGGGTCTCTCTGATCTGCCGCTTCTTCCTCTCTACTGCGATCTCGGTGTTGAGCTCGTTCTCTTTGATCCCCCTCTCTTGCTCCACGGCCGCATTCCTGCGGGCGTAGATCGCCTCATCCGCCTCACGAAGGATCCCCTCGCGCGCCTCCGCTTCAAGGGCGCGAGCCGTGTCGGGCGTCGGCCTGATGGCAAAGACGGAGAGCCCAGGC
>DATEAV010000307.1:0-5076 GCA_035288185.1 Anaerolineales bacterium
CGAATCCTCGGGCGGTAGGCCTCGACGTCGTACAACTCCTCAACGTCGACCTTCCTGGCCCCGGCGCGTACCTCCGTCAGCGGCACATCGGTGTACGAGCCACCGCGCAAGGCCACCAGCCGTCCCGAGACGCCCCGCACGACGAGATCGGCCGCGAGCGTGCCGTAGTTCATGGCCACCATCAAGTCGAGCGCGTCGGGCGGCCCGGAGCGCATGAGGTAACCCACCTGTTGGTAGATGATCCCCACCCCGGTGAGCTCCTTGAGCATCTCGCCGGCGTCCTGGCCGACGCCCCCCAGCTTCTTGTGGCCGTAGGCGTCCGCCTGGCCGCGCTCGACGATCCCGCCACCGATGATCCGCGCGCCTTCGGAAATCGTCACCATCGAGTAGCGGCTCGGGTTGCTGTCCCGGTCGTCCATCAGGAAGCGCGCCAGCTTCTCCGGCTCGAAGGGGACCTCGGAGATCACGCAGCGATCGGTTCCGGCCAGATAGGCGGAAATCAGCGAGGTCTCGCCGCTGTTGCGGCCGAAGAGCTCGATCACCGCGATCCGCTCGTGGGAACCGCTGCTGGTGCGCAGGCTGTGGATGAACTCGACGCTGCGCGAGACCGCCGTAGAGAAGCCGATGCAGTAGTCGGTCCCGGAGACGTCGTTGTCCATCGTCTTGGGGATTGCCACAACCGGGACGCCTTCATCATGGAGACGGAGCCCGTAAGAGAGCGTATCGTCTCCGCCGATCGGGATCAGGGCATCGACCTGAAGTCTCTGGATCACCTCAAGGATGTGAGGCGTGAAATCCTGCACTCCCTCACCCTTCACGGACCCCTTCAGAAACCCCGGGGCGTCTTTGGCGTTCACTTTGGCGGGATTGGTGCGGGAGGTGTGAAGGAACGTGCCTCCGGCCCGATCCACTCCTCGGACGTTCTCGGGCGTGAGCGCAAGCGTGTGCTCGCCCGCCGAGGCGGGGTCATCCGATTGGCACTCGAGCAGCCCCGCCCAGCCGCGCCGGATCCCGAGCACCTGATGACCCCCGCCCGAGACACGCCTCACGACCGCCTTGATGGCCGCATTCAAGCCGGGGACGTCGCCGCCGCCGGTGAGGATCCCGATCTTCATGACAACTCCTTCCCGAATCAGGCCCGGCGGGCCGCCGAAATGCCCGCCAGATCTTGGATATCAATCGCCTCAATGAATGGGCAGCCTCTCCACCCGGACTCTTCCCTCGCCGAGGAGCCGCTCCAGCTGCGCCTGAAGCTCGGAACTGTAGCCCGTGGTGGAGTTTGGGAACTCCAGATGAAAGCGACGGGAGGACTCATAGACGTGAAACGCAAAGCGATCGGTCCCGGGGTAGGAGGTGAGGAGTCCATACACCCGCCGCATCCGGCGGGCGTCGCGCTTTCCATCACCGGTCGACTCCAGCACCAGCGTAATCATCAGTGGATCCCGGCCTGCCGCTCTCCCCGGCGCCGTCCCGCCAGGCGCCGGAGCCAGAGGCGGCTCCCACGCTATGCCGCCAGGCTCGGTTGCCGGCGCGGCCGCGCGGGCCACCGGCGTCGCTCCGCCGGAGGCCACCTCGGCCCCTACGGGAGCCTCCCAGGGCATCCGGTCGGGGAGTGGAGGCGCCTCCTCCCGTACCGTCTCCGCGGGAAGCGTCTCGCCGTTCTTCGGGGCAGGCGTAGCGAGCCTCGTTCGATTTCCGGCGTCTGCACTTCGCGCGGGCGAGGCGGGGGTCGTTTCAGAGGCGAAAGACTGCAGGTCGGAGGTGATCTCCTCCACCAGGACCTTCGGATCGCCTCGTTCGCCGTCGACTTTTCCCTTGGCGAGAACGATCATCCCCGGCTGGAGCCAATGAGCGACGTCCTTCCACAGTCGGCTGAAGATCACCAGCTCGATGTTCCCCTGGATGTCCTCCAACGCGACAAAAGCCATCGCCTTGCCGGTCCGCGTTTGATAAGGCCGGATGGATTCGACGACACCGGCGACACACACACTTTGCCCTTGCACCGCGTCTTTCAGCTCGGCGCTGAAGTGGGTCACCGCGTGCGTCAGCGTCTCCAGGTGGGGCGTGAGGGGGTGGTCGGAGACGTACACGCCCAGCAGCTCCTTCTCCCAGTTGAGCTGCTGCCGGCGAGGGATGTCGGACGATGGAGAAGGGAGCGAGAGCGTGTCCCCCGCCCCGGCGGCGCCGCCGAAGAGCGAGAGCTGGCCGATCTCCTTGGCCCGGAAGTGCGCCGCGGAGACGGCCAGGATCTGGTCGATCGCATCGAATAGGACAATCCGCTTCCCCAGACCATCCAACGCGCCCACCCGCACCAGCGAATCCAGGGCGCGCTTGCCCACTTGCCGCAGGTCCACACGGCGGGCGAAATCGTCCAGGCTCCGGAAGGGGCTGCCGGCTCCCCGCGCCGCGAGAATGGCCTGGACCGCCCCCTCCCCGGCGTTCTTGATGGCGCCCAGGCCGTAGCGGATGCCCATCGCCTTCCCCGGACGCTCTTCAATCTCGAAATCCAGCCCACTGGCGTTGACGTCCGGAGGTAGCACTTCAAGGCCGAGCCGGCGGCAGTCGGCGATGTAGAGCGCCACCCGGTCGGTGTCGTGCTTGAAGACCGACAGCAAGGCGGTCATGTACTCTGCCGGGTAGTGGGCTTTCAGGTACGCCGTCTCCACGCAGATCACGGCGTAGTCGGCGGCGTGACCCTTGGGGAAGCCGTAGCGGGCAAAGGCCTCCCAGTCGTCGAAGATGGCATTGGCCGCCTGCTCCGGCACGCCGTTCTCCACGGCGCCGGAGACGAACTTGTGCCTCTCGTTGTGCAGCGCCTCGGCCTTCTTCTTGGCGACCGCCTTGCGCAGATTGTCGGCCTCGGATGCGGTGTAGCGCGCCAGGCGCATGGCCGTGTACATGATCTGTTCCTGGTAGACCGTCACCCCGTAGGTCTCCTCCAGGATAGGGATGAGATCCGGGTGCCGGTAGGGGACCTCGGCCTGGCCGTGCATCCGCTTGATGTAGTCGGGGATGAACTCCATCGGTCCGGGGCGATAGAGAGCCACCATGGCCGTGACGTGAGCCAGGGTGGTGGGCCTCATCTCCATCAGGTAGCGGCGCATCCCGGCGCCTTCCACCTGGAAGACGCCCAGGACGTCGCCGCGACCCAGTAGCTCATACGTGGCAGGGTCGTCGAGGGGGATGGTGTGGATATCCATCTCCCGGCCGGACCGCTCATGGATCAGCGCGCAGGCGCGCTGCATGACGGTGAGCGTCGAGAGCCCGAGGAAATCCACCTTCAGCAGCCCCAGGGATTCCAACACCTGCATCTCAAACTGGGTCACCGCGCCCACCGGGCTGTCTTCCGGGCCGCCTTTGGTCGGGCGGTGCAGGGGAATGTATTCGGTGATGGGCCGGTCGGTGATAATCACGCCGGCGGCATGCGTCCCGGCGTTGCGGGCCACGCCCTCGAGCTTGGCCGCCGTGTCGATGAGCTCCTGGAGGTAGGGCGTATTGCTGATCATCTCGCGGAACTCAGGGACGCCTTCGAGTGTCTCGGGGATCGAGACGGGCTTGCCCGGGATGTTGGGCACCAGCTTGGCCACCCGGTCCACTTCGGGCAGGGGGATGTCCATCACCCGGCCCACATCCCGGATGGCGGCCCGGGCGCCCAGGGTGCCGAAGGTGATAACCTGCGCCACTTTGTCGCGCCCATACTTCTGGGCGGCGTATTCCAGCATCTTGTAGCGCCGATCGTCCTGGAAATCGAGATCGATGTCGGGCATCGACACCCGGCCGGGGTTGAGGAAGCGCTCGAAGATCAGCCCGTGCTGGATCGGATCGACGAGGGTGATCTCGAGGCAGTAGGCCACGATCGAGCCGGCCGCCGAGCCGCGGGCGTTGTACCAGATCCCCTGATCGCGCGCATAGCGGCAAAGATCCCAGACGATCAGGAAGTAGGTGTCAAACCCCATCGAGTGGATCACACCAAGCTCGTAGTCGAGACGCTTGCGCAAAGAGGGATCGCCTGCCGCGCCCTCGCCATACCGCAGCCGGAGACCCGCCTCGCATTGGAGGCGCAGATAGCCCTCGGCGGTCTTCCCCTCCGGGACGGTGAATTCCGGCAGGTGGTAGCCTTTGAACCCGAGATCCACCTGGCAGCGGTCGGCGATCCACAGCGTGTTCTCGATCGCCCCAGGCACCTCACCGAACAGATGCTTCATTTCCTCCGGCGGGCGGAGATAGTAGGAGGGGTCGGCCATCCGCATGCGGTCGGGATCCGAGCGCACCGATCCGGTCTGGATGCACAGGAGGATATCTTGCAGCTCGGCGTCCTCGCGATTGATGTAGTGGACGTCGTTGGAGGCGATAAAGCGCCCCTGATAGCGGGGTGCCGCCTCGATCAGGCCTTGATTCACTCGCGGGAGCTCGGGGATGTCGTGGTGCTGGAGCTCGAGGAAGAAACGGTCGCGGCCGAAGACCTCGAAATACCAATCGAGCGCCCGCCGGGCGATGGGCTCCTGGCCATTGGCCAGCGCCCGCGGAACCTCTCCCGACATGCAGCCCGTGGTGCAGATCAGCCCTTCGTTGTGCGCCGCGAGAAACTCACGGTCGATCCTGGGGCGGTAGTAGAAGCCCTCCAGTTGCCCCGCCGTTGCGATCTGAAGCAGATTGCGGTAGCCCGTTTCGTTTTCGGCCAGCAGCAGCAGATGGAAGGCCTGTGAGTCGAGGTGCGGCTCGCGGTCGGTCATCCGGCGCGGGGCCAGATAGGACTCCATGCCGATGATCGGCTTGATGCCGGCCCGCGTCGCGGCCTGGTAGAAATCCACCACTCCAAACATCGCCCCGTGATCGGTGAGGGCGAGCCCCGGCATCCCCAGCTCTTTGGCGCGCGCCACGAGGGCCGGGATCCGGCTCAAGCCATCCAGCAACGAGTATTCCGAATGGACGTGGAGGTGGACGAAGGACATCACCAGCCTGGGCCCCTGGGCCCTGTCCTTCCGACCCCGGGGCAGGCGGGATTATAGCCGCCCGCCCGGATCCGCGCCAGCAATCCCGGCCTTTAAGGTTGCGCGCGAAATCCGGCGCCCCGCG